>NZ_JBRIIQ010000125.1:0-9539 GCF_052976905.1 Glaciimonas sp. GG7
GGCAGTCGGTGATAGCTTCTCTAAGCGCCCGGTTCATCGAGCACGAATCGATCGATAAGGGACTAAAGCTGAGCATCGAAGTAAGTGAAGAACGAAAGAAGTGTCATGGTGTTGGCAAAAAACGGTCATCAACGAATTCTAATGAGCAAAGCAGTCAACAGTACAACCAAAGTCGGCGGGACCGTTGAATTATCTGCAAAGACCAGCGGCTACCGTAGGCAATTTTTAGAATGAACCTCCAATGTCTATGGTCCGCAGACGCGCAACAAGCGAAGCGTATCAAGCTTTTATCGCATAACAGAAGGAGATCATTATGTCCGAGAATAATAAGCCCATTTTGTCCGTCCTGCCCGGTTTGCCCACGACCAGCGCAAATAATACGGAGACAACACCGAATTCGACACAGAACACCGAAACCCTCGCGCCGAGTTTGCCCTTTCCCAAAATGCCCACCGCCAGCGTAGCCGCACGGACGCTGGCCGAGTCCACGCATCAATGGCGCAACAAAGACACCCCCTTACGCGCCGACGCGCCCAACGTCCTCATTATCATGCTCGATGATGTCGGTTTTGCCCACGCCAACACGGTCGGCGGCGCGATCCATACACCAACGCTGAGCCGCATAGCCGACACCGGCGTGCGCTATAACGCCTTTCACACCACCGCGATCAGCTCGGCCACCCGCGCCTCGCTGCTCACAGGGCGCAATCACCACCGCGTAGAGTCCGGCACCATCACCGAGCTCGCCAGCGATTTCGATGGCTACACCGGCGAAATTCCGAAGACCTCCGCGACCATTCCCGAAGTGCTGCAACACTATGGCTACAGCACCGCCGCCTTCGGCAAATGGCATAACACCCCCGCTCTGAATGTCTCGGCAGCAGGCCCGTTCGATCGCTGGCCTACCGGTTGCGGATTCGATCATTTTTACGGATTCATGGCGGCAGAAACCTCGCAATACGAGCCTAATCTGTATCGCAATACCACCCCGATTGAACGCCCGAACGATCCGGCCTACCATTTGAGCGAAGACTTGGCCAACCAGGCTACCGGCTGGTTGCGTCAGCAGCATGCACTTGCGCCCGAAAAACCTTTCCTGATGTATTGGGCACCCGGTGCGGTACACGGTCCGCATCAGGTCTTCGGTGAATGGTCGGATAAATATTCGGGCCAGTTTGATGGCGGCTGGGACATCTATCGCGAGCAGGCTTTCCAGCGCCAAAAGGCCATGGGCTGGATTCCGAGCGACAGCATCTTGACGCCACGTCCCGATACGCTACCGGCATGGGACAGCTTATCGCCTGAAGAGAAAAAATTTCAGGCACGCTTAATGGAGGTCTACGCCGGATTTTTAGAGCATGCCGATACGCAGGCAGGCAAGGTCGTCGATGAACTCGAACGCCTCGGTTTGCGCGACAACACGCTGATCTTTTACGTCCTCTCCGACAACGGCGCATCCTCCGAAGGCTGGAGCGGGACCATCAATGAAATGCTGACCCTCAACGGCATCCCCATGCCGTTCGCACAGCAAATGAAAATACTGGAAGAACAATACGGCGGCTTACCCGCACTGGGCGGCCCTAAAGTCGCCAATATGTATCATGCAGGCTGGGCCTGGGCCGGAGAGAGTCCGTTTCAGGGCACCAAACTGGTTGCCGGTTTCTTTGGCGGCACGCGCGTGCCGATGGCCGTGTCATGGCCCAAAGGCATCAAAGCCGACCCCAAAGTGCGCGGCCAGTTTCACCATGTCAACGATATTGCGCCGACCATCTATGACGTCATCGGCATCACCCCGCCGGCATCCGTCAATGGCTTTGAACAAGATCCACTGGACGGCATCAGCCTGAGCTACACCTTCACCGATGCGCAGGTCGCCACGCAAAAAACCCATCAATACTTCGAAGTATTCGGCAGTCGCGGTATTTATTCGAAAGGCTGGATGGCCTCGGTATTCGGCCCACGCATCCCGTGGCTACCCGGCGCTTACGCCGCCTATGCCAACTGGAATCCGGAAGACGATGTCTGGACCCTGTATAAGCTCGACGGCGACTATTCCCAATCCACCGACGTCGCGCATGCGCATCCCGACAAGCTCGCTGAACTGAAACAAAAGTTCGACAGCGAAGCGCGTGCTAACAATGTCTATCCGATCGGCGCCGGTCTCGGCCCGTTGCTCAATCCGAGTGCACGGATAGGCACCAAGCAGACCGAATGGCATTTCAATACCGCCGTGACCCGATTGCCAGAATTTTGCGCGCCGAATCTGCGTGCACGCAATAACAAGGTCACGGTAGACGTGACCGTGCATGCCGATGCCAGCGGCGTACTGTATGCACTGGGGGCGGTCGCTGGTGGACTGGTGTTGTATATGGACGGTGGTTTTCTGCACTACGAATACAACTTTTTAGGCGTAGCGCGTACCAAGCTAAAATCGTCTGCAAGCATCACGCCCGGTCAACATCGCCTTGCGCTGGAGACCACGATGAGCAGCCCAGCCCCGGGTGCTGCTGCGACGTTTGTGATGCGCATCGATGGTCTGGAAGTCGCAAGCGGCGTAACCCCCTTCACCGCGCCACTGGCGTTTAGCGCCAGCGAAACGTTTAACGTCGGGGTCGATCTTGGCTCTCCGGTGACGCTGGACTATCGTGATCGTGCGCCGTTCCGCTTCAACGGGCAGATCCATGACGTGCACATCGTGTATACGCCATGATCGACTACATCATCATCGGTGGCGGCTCAGCCGGTTGCGTGCTGGCCGCACGCTTGAGCGAAGACCCCGAGGTACAGGTCTGCCTGCTCGAAGCCGGGGCTGCCGACAACACCCCCCTGATCCAATGCCCCGCCGGATTGGCGGCATTGATTCCCTATCCGATCTTTAACTGGGCCTTTAAAACAGTCGCCAATAAAGGTCTCAACGGACGCATTGGCTACCAGCCACGCGGTAAAACGCTGGGCGGCTCCAGCTCGATCAACGGCATGATGTACATCCGTGGCGACCGGACCGACTACGATCAATGGGCCGCCGACGGCAACGTTGGCTGGAGTTATGCAGAGGTATTGCCCTACTTTAAAAAATCCGAAAACAATGAATCCTGGGGTAACAATCCCTACCACGGCGCGGGCGGCCCTCTCAACGTAGCCGAGGTGCTGGAACCGAGCTTTTATGCAAGGGCCTTCGTTGAGGCCGGATTGCAGGCCGGGCATTTGCCGAACCCCGACTTCAACGGCGACCATTTGCTGGGCGTCGGCATGACCCAGGTGACGCAAAAGAACGGCGAGCGCTGTAGCACCGCCAAAGCATTTCTCACGCCCAATCGGGCACGCCCAAATCTTCAGGTCATCACCAAAGTCCGGGTAACCCGGATTTTGACAGTCGATAAACGTGCTATCGGAGTGGAATACGTTGACGCAAATGGTGCACTCCAACAACTGCATGCCAAGCGCGAAGTGATCTTGTCAGCAGGCGCATTACAGTCGCCGCAAGTGCTGATGCTCTCTGGCATCGGCCCGGCCGAGACGTTGGAAAAACATGGCATCGCCGTAGTCCTCGATGCACGCGGCGTGGGCCAGAATCTGCAAGACCATATCGACATCGTGCACAGCTACAACGCCGGTACGCCAAGAGGATTGTTCGGCCTGTCTTTAGCAGGCATCTGGGCGATCACGAAAGGTATGTTTCATTGGAAAAAATACCGGCGCGGCGTCCTGACGTCGAATTTTGCCGAAGCAACCGGGTTTATCAAAACCCAGCCAGATGAGACGCTCCCCGATGCGCAGCTCGTATTCATCGTGGCAAAACTAATCGATCACGGACGCAAAATATTATTCGGCAATGGCTACTCGGTGCATGTCGGTTTGCTGCGTCCAAAGTCGCGGGGCAGCATTTCGCTCAGCAGTGCCGATCCTTTAGCCGCGCCCTTGATCGACACGCATTTTTTGTCTGAGCAAGACGACGTCGATCGTCTCATCAGCGGCTTCAAAATAGCCCGCGACATCATGCAACGTCCGGCGCTGACCCGCTTTGGCGGCGTCGAAGCCAAAAATTCAGCGCGTGCGCAGACCGATGCGGAAATCGAACAATTTATCCGTAACCATGCCGATTGCGCCTATCACCCGGTCGGCACTTGCCGGATGGGCACGGGGCCGCTGGATGTAGTCGATGATCAATTACGGGTCAAAGGCATCGCCGGATTGCGCGTGGTCGATGCATCGATCATGCCCAATATCGTGTCGGGAAATACCAACGCCCCGACCATCATGATTGCCGAAAAAGCGGCTGACATGATCAAGGCCGCCGCCCTCATCGATGCATAAAGCTATGCTGTTAATTGCTCTGAAAACCGCCTGCCTGTTGATCTATGGACTGGCGCTGACCGGTACGGCGGGCGCATACACCACTGCGCTACAAATCATCGCGGCGGCGTTAATCTGCATCCATGTGCTGGAGCTTCCCTTCGTCTTCAACAGACTGCGCCTGTATCGCGGCGCATTCATCATCAGCATTCTGTTGTCGTTATTGTTCGGGCTTGTACATTGGCTACCGCTTTTACGCCGACAAAATCACATTAAGGAGTAACGCAATGGGCGTTCTGGACGGCATCAAAGTCATTGAAATTGCCGGTATCGGCCCCGGCCCGTTTTGCGGCATGTTATTGGCCGACATGGGGGCCGAAGTCATCCTCATTGAACGTGTCGGAGCCAAGGGCATGCTCGATCTGGGCAAAAACGCCATCGTCAATCGCGGCAAACGCTCCATCGCACTAGACCTCAAAGACCCGCAAGCGATAGCCGCCGTATTGCGCATGATCGCAAGCGCCGATGCCTTAATCGAAGGCATGCGCCCGGGCGTCATGGAGCGCCTCGGTTTAGGACCGGAAATATGTCTGGCCCAGAATCCGGGGCTGATCTATGGTCGCATGACCGGCTGGGGCCAAGACGGCCCGTTAGCCCAGAGCGCCGGGCACGATCTGAATTACATCGCGCTCTCTGGCGCACTGTGGTTTGCCGGCGAACCCGGAAAACCACCGATGGCCCCGCCCACCTTAGTCGGCGATCTCGGCGGCGGCGCTTTGTATCTGGCGATGGGCATACTCGCAGGCATTCTCAATGTCAGACGCACCGGCATCGGCCAGGTCGTGGACGCCGCGATCGTCGATGGCAGCGCCAATCTGATGAACCTGACGCTCTCCGCCCATGCTGCCGGTCAGCAACCGTTTGAACGCGGTAGCGGCCTGCTCGACGGTCCGCACTGGAGTGGGACTTATACCTGCGCTGACGGTCATTGCGTGAGCGTGCAAGCACTTGAGCCGCAGTTCAACGCCCTGCTGTTTAACAAACTGGGACTGGGCGACGACGACGATTTCAAACAACCCTACGACGCACGCCGTTGGGCCGCACTGCGCGTCCGAATGGCCGCGCTGTTTGCCACGCAACCACGCCAACACTGGATCACTTTGCTAGAAGGCAGCGACGCCTGCTTCGCGCCGGTACTGACACCCGCCGAAGCCATGACGCATCCGCATATCGCCGCACGCGGTATTTATGCCGAACACGACGGCGTTTTGCAGGCCGCGCCCGCTCCGCGTTTTTCAGTCACGCCAGCGGCAACACCACGAGCCGTGCCGCAACACGGTGAGCACGGCGTTGCGGTTCTGCGTGATGCAGGTTTTAGTGAGGTTGAGATCGGGCAGTTATTGGCGGTTGAGTAAGCGCCGGAAGAAAATCATGGAAATTGGTCAGTCTCATCTTGACGGTCTTGGCCAACTTCCATGAAATTGGTATTGGACGGTGGCATGACCAACTCCAGTATTCGCTTAAAAAGCGACAGAGCCTTGTCGAAATCGGGTGGCGTGGCACCATACACCATGACCTTAATAAATCGATCATAGCTGGCGCGAATCTCTGAATCGGCCCCGGCCATCGCCATGGCGCGGTTAAGCTCACCCACAGGGTCCACCAGAAACTCTGGATGTTGACTCGCAAAATCCCCGGCGTCTTTGCCCATCGCAGTAAGCATCAAGCGTCTCAACAGAACAAGCTGCTCGACCAATGTCTGGTCGGCATGAAGTATCTGATAAACGTCATACAGATGCCGCACCATAGCTGGCTCGAAAATCCTCTCGGGATGGGCTATGTGAAGCGCTAAACGTCTCGGAAAAGAGACCAGTTTCTCAACGAAGGCTTGCGCCGGGCCGACACACTCGACATCGAATCGAGGGCTGGTCAGGATTCCGGCCATGCCGTCGAAAAGCAGTCCAATGCTTTTTTTAACTTTGGGCTGCAACAGTTCTGTGTAGTTGAGCTCAAGCTTCACTTGGGAGCGCATGTCGTTGCCCTGCTCAAAAAATGTCTCGTAGGCAATATGAATAAGCACGTATGCGTTGCCATCCATCGCCGCTTCCACCGACACATTCTCTTCTGGAAAGCCAGCATTGACCAAGGCCTGACTCGTCTGCACTTTTAGCTGGCTCAAAAGGGCACGCGCTTTGCCTTTGCCGAAAGCTTTGTCGGGTTTGGCGACAACCTTGATGTCGACATCTTCCGATATTCGATCGAGATAACCATACGCTTTCGACAGGCATGTTCCGCCACAGAAGATAAGGTCGAAGTTTTCGTTGTTTATTCCCGCTAAAACCTTGAGTACCTTAGTGACGAAGAAGTCCTTTTCTAGCGCGTACTCTGCTATCGCCAGCTCCTGACTGTTGATCAGGTCGGTTATCTGCTGGCTTTGAAAGAGTTCAATCTTTCTCATAAATGATCTTACGTTTACCAATGGCGATGGCGCGGCGCACTCGGGACTTACCCACGCTGATGATGGGGGCCATCGGCATCTGTGTGCTGCGCCCCTCACGAAGCGCACGCGCCTCTTTGCCGATGTCAGCTTTGATACCTAGCTTACGCATGGTTTCGAGTCCAATGTTGACCAACGAATCATCCGGCACAGGCTTGCCTGTAATCGTCGAGGGACGGGCCTTGGCGTAAACCCCATAGCCCACGCGCGCCAACTCGCCACTGATTGCCAGCTCCCTGATCGCTCGGCTCACCTGGCGATATTCACCAAATTTATCGAACTCTTGACGCAAAAACACCTTGCTCTTGGATGAGCGGATGCTGGCCGAAATTCTCATTTTGATAGTCACGTTTACTCCTTTCGCAAGGCGTTTGAAAATGTCCTATGTTTGCACAAAATTTCTAAGATCGCAATTTATCGAAAGGCACGGCAAGCGTCATCGCCGTATCGAGGACTTACCGCGCTAAATACCGGCAAGACCTATGGCTTCACCGCAATGACCTGTCCGCAATGACTGACCTCCTTACGATCAACCTACTCGCCCATCGGGCGCCGATAAAGCGGTGCGTGGCGTTGATCTGACCCTATTTGGAGAAGTTAGTTATGCGTGAAGATGTGTTGTTGTACCAAGTCGCCGATGCGGTAGCGTGCCTGACGCTCAATCGTCCCAAGGCCATGAATTCCCTGAATCTGGCCATTCTTGCCGCACTCGATACCCGCCTGACCGAAATCGCTGCCGACGATGCTATCCGGGTGCTGGTGTTGACTGGTACGGGCGCAGCATTTTGCGCAGGTGCAGATTTAAAAGAAATATTGGCCGCAAGCGGCCTGGCCGCTGGCGAAGCGGATTTTCTCGATCGCGCCAATCTGGTCTTCGGTCGCTTGCGCAACTTCCCCAAACCCGTCATCGCCGCCTTGAATGGCGTGACGATGGCTGGCGGTCTGGAACTGGCGATGTGCGCCGACATCATCGTCGCCGCCGAGAGCGCCACCATTGCCGACGCCCACGCTAACTTCGGCGTCTATCCGGGTGCCGGCGGCGCAGCGGTGTTGCCGCGTTTGATTCCGCTGAATATGGCGATGTATTTATTGCTGACCGGCAAGTCATTGTCGGCAGCGGAAATGAAAGCCTGCGGCCTGATCTGCGAAGTCCATCCCGATGCTGATTTGCAAACCGCGGTCCATTTACTCGCTAAACAGATTGCTAAAAAAAGCCCGGTGGCCTTGCATCGCATGAAACAAGTCGCGCGCGCATCTGCCGACAAAACCCGTGACGACGCCTTGTTGCACGAGCAGGTCATGCTGCGCCAGCACATGCGCTCGTTCGATTTTCAGGAAGGCTTGCAAGCGTTTTCCGAAAGACGTGCGCCCGAGTTTCAGGGTCGTTAAATCCAACCGGACTTCCACAAACCTATGCAATTAACAACCCGTTCGGACTGAGTAGCGCAGCGTATCGAAGATGCACCTACGGTCAGCGCTAACTTCGATACGCCCTTAAGGGCTACTCAGTTCGAACGGATATCCGATATTTTTTCGTAAGCCATATCTCATTCTAAGAAGACACAAAATGAACGATATCTATGTAGTTGGTGTAGGCATGACCGCCTTTGGGCGACTGCTCGAAAAATCCGTGTATGACATGGTGGGTGAAGCCGTCGGTCTGGCCTTGAACGATGCCGGTTGCGTCGCCGCCGATATTGGCTCGGCCTATTACGGCACGATGACCAACGGACAGTTTCAGGGCCAGACGGCGATTCCCGGACCGATTGCGATGCGGCGGCTGGGGATTGAAGGTGTGCCGGTGTTCACGGTCGAAAACGCCTGCGCAACAGGTTCATCAGCCTTCAATCTGGCAACCCTTGCGCTGCGTGCCGGTAGCTGCGATATCGCGTTAGCGGTCGGTGCGGAAAAAATGAATATCCCTGACAAGGCCAAGATGTTCGCCGCCTTCGATGGCGGCTGGGATGTCTCGACCGTCGAGCAAAACAAAGAAACCTTGCTAGCCATGGGCCACGGCATCGTGCCGCCGCCAGGCACGATGTCGGAGCGTCCGTATAGCGTTTTCATGGACGTCTACGCTGCAATTTGCCGCAACCACATGCTGCGCTACGGCACAACTCAGCGCCAGATCGCAGCGGTCGCTGCCAAAAATCACCAGCACTCGGTCCACAACCCGCTAGCGCAATTTCAGAAAGCTTTCAGCATCGAGGAAGTATTAGCCTCGCCGCCGATTGCCTATCCATTGACGACCCTGATGTGTTCGCCCATCAGCGATGGCGCAGCCGCAGTGGTGCTGTGTAATGCGGCGGGTCTGAAACGTTTGAACGGTGCAGGTGGACGCGCTGTGCGGGTGTTAGCCAGCGTGGTGCAAACCGGGTCTTCGCGCAATATCGATGCGCCAGAAAAAATCGTCGCCCATCTGGCGGCTAAAAAAGCCTATGAACAAGCCGGTGTCGCGCCTGCTGACGTGAATGTGGCGGAAGTCCACGACGCCTCCGCGATTGGCGAAATCCTCAACGCCGAGTCGTTGATGCTAGTGCCATTCGGTGAAGGTGGACCGGCTGCTGAACGCGGCGACTTTACCGTCGGTGGCCGCATGCCGATCAATCCGTCGGGCGGGCTGGAATCCAAAGGACACCCGATCGGCGCGACCGGTCTGGGACAGATACACGAACTGGTGACCCAGTTGCGCGGTGAATCGATTCGTGCTTGTCCGTGGTACTCGGCATAGAACTACTGAGTCGGAGAC
>NZ_JBRIIQ010000126.1:0-9340 GCF_052976905.1 Glaciimonas sp. GG7
CGATTTAAGGCAAATAGCGACCCGGCTACCAGCCCATACAACAACTCCTCAACCACCCCATCCCCAGGCGCAGCAATGGTGTGCTCCATTTTCATCGCCTCCATAATCAACAACGGCGCACCTTTTTTAACCTGATCACCCGCCGCCACCAACACAGCCACAATCTTGCCCGGCATAGGCGCCGTCAAACGCCCCCCTTCAGCCTCACTCTCCCCAGCATGCGCCAACGGATCAACATAGCCCAAGGTGTACTGACGACCACCAGTAAACACCTGAAACAACGCCCCATCAGCCCCATCGCGCACCACAGTCCCGCGCACTTCGCGCTCACCCAAACTAATCACATAATCCGCCCCGCTATGCTGCAACAACGCCATCCGGCTGAAATGCTGACCATGCTGCAATAACCAACTCCCCGACTGATACATCACCCCAATCGGACTAGCTTTGCCATCATCCAAAAACGTCAGCTGACGTTGCAAATTGCTGTTCAACCGCCAGCCACCAGTATCGGTCCAAGGATTGCTCCCCGTATCAGAAACACTGCGCTCAGAAGCCAGCAAGGCTGCAACGGCCAATGCCAACACCCCGACATCCACCGGCTGCGCTGGCGGAAACAACGCAGCCTGATTGCGCTCGATGAGTCCCGTATCCAAATCCGCCGTCGCAAAAGGCGTGCTCGCCATCAAGCGCTGTAAAAAGTTGATATTGCTCGCCAGACCGACGATCTGATACTGCGCCAAGGCCGTGGCCATACTCGCCAACGCCTGATCCCGATCCGGGGCCCAGACAATGAGCTTGGCGATCATCGGATCGTAAAACGGTGAGATCGCGTCGCCCTCACGCACGCCCGAATCGATACGCACAATCGCAGCAGAAGTGTGCCCCTTTTGCAGCGTCTCAAATGCCGACGCAACAGGTGTGCGCAGATGGCGCAAGGTACCGATCGATGGCAAAAATCCCTTGTCAGGATTCTCGGCATAAATCCGCGCTTCAAGCGCATGGCCGCGCAAGCGCAACTGATCTTGACGCAGCGGCAGCGCTTCACCAGCGGCCACGCGTAGTTGCCATTCGACCAGATCGGTGCCGGTGATCATTTCGGTGACCGGATGCTCGACTTGCAGACGGGTATTCATTTCCATGAAATAAAAAGAACCGTCCTGATTTGCAATGAATTCAACCGTCCCCGCGCCGACATAGCCGACCGCTTTGGCCGCAGCCACCGCCGCCTCGCCCATCTCTTTGCGACGCGCATCCGTCATCCCCGGTGCGGGCGCTTCTTCCAATACTTTTTGATGACGGCGCTGCACCGAACAATCGCGCTCGAACAGATAGACGCAGTCGCCGTGACTATCGGCAAAGACTTGAATTTCGATGTGACGGGGGCGGGTTAAATACTTTTCAACCAGCACTTTATCGTCGCCAAAACTACTGATTGCCTCACGCTTGCAGGACGCCAATGCGGCCTTGAAATCGGCGCTTTTCTCAACGATGCGCATACCCTTGCCGCCACCACCGGCGCTGGCTTTGAGCAGCACTGGATAGGCCATTTTGTCGGCTTCTTGCTGCAATAAATCGGCATCCTGATCGTCACCGTGATAGCCGGGGACCAGCGGCACGTTGGCTTTATCCATCAACGATTTAGCGGCGGATTTAGAACCCATGGCCTGAATGGCGCTGGCAGGCGGGCCGATAAAGACCAATCCGGCTTGCGCGCAATCTCTGGCAAATTGCGCGTTTTCGGACAGAAAACCATAACCCGGATGGATCGCTTGCGCACCAGTGGCAAGGGCCACCGCAATGATTTTATCGGCGCGCAAATAGCTTTCTTTAGCCGCTGCCGGACCGATGCAAACCGCCTCATCGCAAACCGCGACGTGTTTCGCACCGGCATCGGCTTCTGAATACACCGCTACCGTTTTGACGCCCATCCGACGCGCTGTAGCGGCTACCCGGCAAGCGATTTCGCCACGATTGGCGATCAGGATTTTTGTAAACATAGTCCCCTCCGTTTCAATATATTTTTATGCTTAGACCGTTGTGCTCTCTGTCACTTCGCAACGCGCATCAATCGCGATTGAACGCGTGTGCATGCCCAGCTTAGCCAGCAAGGCACGATCTTCTTCGACTTCAGGATTGCCAGTGGTGAGCAATTTATCGCCGTAAAAAATCGAGTTTGCACCCGCCAGAAAACACAGCGACTGAATCGCTTCGCCCATTTGACGACGACCAGCGGACAAGCGCACCCGCGCCTTCGGCATCGTGATGCGGGCCACCGCAATGGTGCGCACAAATTCCAGCAAATCCAATGCCTCAATACCGTACAAAGGCGTGCCTTCAACTTGCACCAAATTGTTGACCGGGACCGATTCAGGATACGGCGTCATGTTCGCCAATTGCGCGACCAGACCGGCGCGTTGCAAGCGCGATTCGCCCATGCCGACGATGCCGCCGCAGCAGACTTTGATCCCCACGCCACGCACGCTGTCGATGGTGTCGAGGCGGTTTTGATAGTCGCGGGTGGTGATGATGTCGCCGTATAACTCAGGCGCAGTGTCCAGATTGTGGTTGTAGTAGTCCAGACCGGCTTGTTTGAGACGCTCAGCCTGACCTTCGCCCAGCATACCCAGCGTGGCGCAAGTTTCCAGACCCAGCGCTTTAACGCCACGAACCATGGCTTCGACGTGTTCCAGATCGCGGTCTTTTGGCTCGCGCCATGCTGCGCCCATGCAGAAGCGGGTCGCGCCGTTGGCCTTGGCTTGTTTAGCCGCCTCGAGTACGGTGTCGAGCGGCAGGATTTTTTGCGCAACTACGCCAGTGTCGTAGCGCGCCGCTTGCGGACAATAACCGCAATCTTCCGGGCAACCGCCGGTTTTGATCGACAACAATGTCGCCAGCTCAACTTCGGTCGGATCGAAATTTTCACGATGGACTTGCTGGGCGCGGAACATCAAATCGTTGAATGGCAAATTGAAAATTTCCAATACTTCTTCGACTCGCCATGCAGCATCGACTAAGGGCGTGATGATTTGCTGGGCAATGCCGGGTTGAAATGTGATCGGTTGGGAAGCGCTTGGTTGGGAAGACATGGTCAGATTTCCTTGTTAAGAGAATACGTTGTAAGGTTTGTATCGGCAGGCCAGCCCGGCAAACTTGAAAAATCGAGAAAATTAGCGGCGGCGACAACTAACTCCGCAGCGGGCACAGATAGCCGCGGCACGCAGCCAAGCAAAGGGGATGCGATGCGGGCACGCAGCGCTTCGACCGTAGCGTCCGCATTGAGCATGTCCGGGTCCACGGTATTGATGACCCAGCCAGCCAATGGCAAGCCGCGCGCAGCAATCGCCTCCACCGTGAGCATTGCGTGGCTGATACAACCGAGGCGCAAACCGACCACCAGCACCACTGGCAAATCTAATTGCTGCGCCAGATCGGCGGTATCCACGGTTTGATTGAGGGGTACCCGAAAACCGCCCACGCCTTCGACCACGATGGCATCGGCGCGCGCCGTGATCTGTTGAAAACAGGCCAGAATATACGGCAAGCCAATCGGTCTATCTTCCATTTCGGCGGCAATATGGGGTGCGGTGAACTGGCGGAATAAATACGGGGTTGCCAACGCGCAGGGCAAGACTACGCTCGCTTGTGCGGCCAAGGCGTCGGCATCTTCGTTATGCCAGACGCCATCGCGCAACTCGGCCCCGGCGGCGACCGGCTTCATGCCAGCTGTGCGCACGCCGGTTTTAGTGAGCGCATGCAACAGGCTTGAGGCGATTAAGGTCTTGCCGATTTCGGTATCGGTGCCCGCGACAAAATAAGCGCATTGGGAGGAATTGACATGTGTATTCATCAGCCCCCCTCCCCGATGACGCTATCAAATACGGCAGCGGTGCGCGCCGCCAGTAAATCGCATTCGTCATCATCGAGAATGTATGGCGGCATCAGATACACGGTCTTGCCGATGGGACGCAGCAGTAATTCACTCTCCAAAGCCTGACTAAAAAAGCGCCGCGAAAAAGTCGCCGCTACTGCCGGATCGTCGATCGCCGCATCGAACGCCCAGATCATTCCGCGCTGACGGAAATGGCGCACCCGTGGATGATCGGCCAGCGGTTGCAAGGCCGCAGTAATGCGCTGCGCTTTTAAGCGATTGGCATTGAGCACGTCGTCCTGCTCAAAAATCTCCAACGTTGCCAACGCAGCGCGGCACGCCAGCGGATTGCCGGTATAAGAGTGCGAATGCAAAAATCCACGCGTCACGTCAGCGTCGTAAAACGCCTGATAAATCGCATCCGTCGTCATCACCAACGACAGCGGTAAATACCCGCCGCTGATGCCTTTGGACAAACAGACCACATCCGGCCAGACCGGCCCCTTTTCTGTACCGATTGCGGTCGCTTGCTCGGACGCAAAAAAGGTCCCGGTACGACCGCAGCCAACCGCAATTTCATCAAAAATCAGATGGACGTTATAACGGTCGCACAACACCCGCACTTCGGCCAGATAGACCGGATCGTGCATCGCCATGCCGGTGGCACATTGGACTAGCGGTTCGATAATCAGGGCAGCGATATGGTCGCTGCGCTGCTGAAATAACAGTTCGAGCGCCTGTGCTGCGCGCCGGGCAACGTCGGCGGCGCTTTCGCCTTCCTGCGCACCCCGCGCGTCCGGGGACATCACAACATGGGACTGACGCAGCAACGGCCCGTAAGCATCGCGAAATAACGCAACGTCGGTCACCGCCAGCGCACCGATGGTTTCGCCGTGATAACTACCTTTGAGGCAAACGAATTCCTGCTTGGCGCTATGCCCGGCATTACGCCAGGCGTGAAAGCTCATTTTGAGCGCAATTTCCACCGCAGACGCGCCATCCGAAGCGTAGAAACAATGCCCCAGAGCATGGCCGGTACGGGCTGCGAGTTGTTCCGATAAACGGATCACCGGCTCATGCGTAAAACCAGCCAGCATCGCGTGTTCAAGCTTGTCGAGCTGATCTTTGAGCGCTGCGTTGATACGTGGATTGGCATGCCCGAATAGATTCACCCACCATGAGCTGATGGCGTCCAGATAGCGTTTGCCATCGGCGTCGTACAGCCACGCACCGCGCCCGTGGCTAACCGGAATCAACGGAACCGTTTCATGCTGCTGCATTTGGGTACACGGATGCCAGACGCTTTTGAGGCTGCGTTGTACCCAGTCCGATTGTGTATTTTGTTTCAAAGAGATTCCTTCATATTTACTGCTGTAACTTTTTTTGCAGCGGCCTGTAACGCGGCAATCAATTGCGCGACTTGCTCGGCAGAATGCGCCGCCGAGAGAGAAATCCGCAATCGCGCCGTGCCTTTAGGGACCGTCGGCGGCCTGATCGCAGGCACCCAGATATCGTGCTCAAACAAGTCCGCCATCAGGTCTAAAGCAAGTTGATTGTCACCCACGACTAAGGCCTGAATCGCGGTGTCCGACGGCAACAACGGCCACGGCAGATCGGCCAATCCATCGCGTAATTGTTGTATCAACGCCCGCAAATGTTGTTGCCGCCAATCTTCGGTTTGCAACAAATTGAGCGTCGCCAGCAAGGCCGAAGCCAGCAATGGCGGGCTGGCGGTGGTAAACACATAGGTGCGCGCGCGCTGCATCAGCCATTCAATCAAGGTCGCGTCCCCGGCCACAAATGCGCCCGAGACGCCAGCGGCCTTGCCCAGCGTTCCCATGTACAGCGCCCGCGACGAAGCCAGCCCGAAATGCGCCAGACTCCCGCGCCCTTGCGGACCCAGCACGCCAAAGCCGTGCGCATCATCGACCAATAGCCACGCGTCGTATTTTTCACACAGCGCCAACAGCGCAGGCAATGGCGCGATATCGCCGTCCATGCTGAAGACGCCATCGGTCACAATCAGCTTGCGCAGATGCGTACTTTTGGCGAGTTGCTGCTCGACCCGCACCACATCGCAGTGCGAATAAATCCGAAATTCTGCGCCGGAGAGCCGCGCACCGTCGATCAGACAAGCGTGATTCAAGCGATCCGACAGCACCAGATCGCCGGGACCGACCAGCGCCGGGATAATCCCCATATTCGCCATATAACCGTTAGAAAAATGCAGCGCGCGCGGCATACCGACAAATCTGGCAAGCGCCACTTCTAACGCTTCGCACTCGCTGCTATGGCCGCTGATCAGGGCCGATGATGCGGCCCCGACGCCAAAGCGCTCCAATCCATCGCGGGCGGCAGCGATCAGCGCCGGATGATTAGCCAGACCGAGGTAATCGTTGTTGCTAAATGCCAATGTCGGCTTGCCGTCGATAGTCATCAACGGGCCTTGCGGACCACCGACAACACGCCGTTTGCGCAGCAATTTCTGCTCCTGCAATTGCATCAGTTGCGCGCTGATTTGATCCATCAGATCAGGCATGGAGTACCTCTTCCTGTGGTGCAATATTGGACGTAGCGGCAAAACGCAAAGGCAAAGCGTTGAGACTACGATAGACCGCGTTGTTGCCCCATGACTGGGTAGCTTCCATCAACTGTAAGCCGGGCAAACGCTGCATCACGCTGCGCAAAGCAATCTCGGCTTCCATATACGTCAGGATCGCGCCGATACACACATGGGGTCCGAAGCCAAACGACAAATGCGCCCCTTGATTACGCGTGATATCGAGCGTATCGGGGTCCGTAAATTTGGCCGGATCGCGATTCGCAGAACCGATCAGGGGAATCGCCAGATCGCCTTTTTTCATGACCTGACCATGCATTTCGACATCGACTGTGAGACGGCGACCGGTGTACTGCACCGGGCTATCAAAGCGCAACAACTCCTTTAAAGCCGATGGCAACAAGGCCGGATTGGCTTGCAAGGTCTGCCATTGCTGCGGATGCTGCAACAACGCCAACATGCCATTGCCAAGCAGATTGCGGGTCGTTTCGTGACCGGCAAACAGCAGCGTGCAGCATTGGGCCAGCAATTCCTTGGTAGTCATAATGCCGCCGCTGGCCTCAGCTGCGATTAACTGGCTGATCAAATCGTCACCCGGATGCGCACGCCGTTGCGGCAACACAGCGCGGAAATAGTCGTTCATCGCAATCAGGCTGGTTTGTGCGCGGCGGGCAATCTCGATGGTGGGCGTAGGGCTGCCGATGAAGTCGGCGATATCGTCGGACCAGGCGACAAATTCAGCGCGGTCATCACCGTCTATGCCCAGCATGGCGGCAATCACCAGTGCTGGCAGGGGGCGGGCAAAGTCGCGCATGAAATCAAACGTTGCGAACGTTGCAAACGTTACGTTGGAAGCCGTCACTTTGTCCAGCAGACGGTCAACCAAGGTTTGAATCTGCGGGGCCAGCGCTTGCAGCGCCGCCGGTTTAAAGCCGACATTCATGACCTGACGCAAACGCGTGTGGCGGGGTGGATCGATGAATAGCAGCGAGCGCGCAAAAATACGCTTGAATTCACGCAGCTCGGTGAGCGCCTCCGGGCCGCTGGTATTGACCCAACCACCGGCGCGGCGGACCGAAAAGCGGGGGTCGCGCAGCACGGTTGCGACATCGGCGTACTCGGTGAACAGCCATGCGCCGCCGCAAAACTCCTCATTCCAGTGCAATGGGCCAGCTTGGCGCAGCGCTTGATAGGCTGGGTAAGGGTTGCTTAAAAATGCATTATTTATCATCGTTTTTTTTAAAACTTGTCAGCCTGCGCCTGCGCTACTGACATAGAAGGCGGGGAAACCAGAATTGTATAGGGATCGCTGCCGGTTTGCCCTGATTCTGCCTTGCTTGTTGTTACATCAAAGCAACCAGGATGGTTTGCGTTTTTCCAGAAAAGCTCGAACGCCTTCGCGCCCTTGCTCTGAGGCACGACTCTGGGCGATGCCTTCGACTGTCGCGGCAATCAGAGTTGCGTTCAACGGTTGTCCGGCAACGTCACGCACCAGCCGCTTGGCGTCGGTCACTGCATTTGGACTGTTGGCTAGTAACGCTTTGAGTAACGCGTTGACGCTGGCGTCGAGGGCGTCGGCTGCTACCAGTTCGTGGACCAGGCCTATGCGCTGGGCTGTTGCGGCTGAGAAACGCTCGGCGGTGATGAAGTAGCGGCGTGCGGCTGACTCGCCTATCGCTTTGATGACGTAGGGTGAAATGGTGGCGGGGATCAGGCCGATGCGCACTTCTGACAGGCAGAAGTTTGCTTCTTCGACTGCGATTACGATGTCGCAGGCGGCGACTAAGCCTAGTCCACCAGCGTAGCAATCGCCCTGGACTTTTGCGATGACGGGTTTGGGGCAGTGATAGATGGTTTGCAGCATGGCGGCTAATTGGGCGGCGTCGGTGCGGTTTTGTTCTGGGGTGTAGTCGGCCATTGCCTTCATCCAGTTGAGGTCGCCGCCTGCGCAGAAGGCTGGGCCGTTGGCTGCTAAGACGATTGCTCTTATGTCTGTTGTTGCGCCTAGCTCGGTGAAGGCTAGCGTTAGTTCGGCGATGGTGGTTTGGTTGAAGGCGTTGCGGATGTCGGGGCGGTTTAGGGTGATGGTGGCTATTTTGTCGGTGGTGCGGTCGAGTGTCAGGGTTTGGTAGGTCATGGTTTTTAAGTTAAGTGGGTTATTGGGTATTTCAGTATTTCGGTCGTTAGTTATTGAACGCGTTTACTACTCCGTTGATGCTTGCCGGGGGCGGCCCGGCAGCCGGTCACTTTCTTTTGCTTCGCCAAAAGAAAGTAACCAAAGAAAAGGCGACCGCAAATGCCGCTGCCCCTGTCGGGGTTCCCACATTTTCCTACCGCCAGCCGGGTCTGATGACCAACTCGCCTTCGGCTCAAACATGTCATCAGCCTGATCCGTCTGGCGGTAGGAAAATGTGGCAGCGCCAATGACGGGGTACGTCAAAAACAACTGCAACGTCAAAAACAACGTCAACTGTGGCTGCGCCTGCAAGGTCAAAAGCAACTACCACTTCAAAAACAACTGCAACTGTGGCTGCGCCTGAACTTCAAAAACAACTTCAAAAACAGCCGTTCGAACTGAGGACCGACACAGCATCGGCGGAATATTCATCATCTCAGCGACCAAAAAACGGCATAAAACTGTAATCATAAAAAACCGTCATTTACCGGTTGACCTCTGTTTTTAGGGAAGGTATCTTGTCACTCGTTCCTCTTATAGGAACACAGGTATGACAGCCTGAATTATCAACATCCAGATCGCCTTGTGCGACCTGCGTCAACGTTCGTCCTCTGGGCGACGGTGATGGGGAAGCCCTCGGGCTTGCTGGGTTTTGATGTTGATAACCAGTCTGTCAAACCCGTCATTTGTCGCCCACCCCGTTATCCGACGGGACTGGCTAAACCCAGCAGAC
>NZ_JBRIIQ010000127.1:0-9113 GCF_052976905.1 Glaciimonas sp. GG7
GACAAACAGACGCAGAGCAAACGCGCAAATAGTCATACCAAGTGGAAGTGCGACTGGCAGAGCTTGCATAATGAAGTTCATGATGAAACCTTTTTAAGTTATTGAATGCGTAGATTTGATTCGATGGGGTGAGTATATGAGAGCCTCCGGGCATGGGCTAATTCTGTCTTCGGATACCAGTTATGCATTATTGAAATATCAATTTAATAAATTATGCATAAAAAATGGTGCGATAGATGGTGCGATAGATGGCGTTGCCACTCCGCTACCCATCCAACTCCGGATAATGCCGAAAAATACCTTGCTGGTTAAACGCTATCCGTCTGGGAGATGCCAGATATCTGGCGATACGCGGTTGCGATGCCACTTGTTGATGTAGGGTCAGCAAGCGCGGATAGTCGGCGGCCAACCGTTTCATGGTCTTCGGAAATGCATAACGCAAGCCTGCGATGATCTGGAACATCGACAGATCGACATAGGACAGCGCAGCGCCGACCAGCCAGACATCGCTGAGGGGATTGCGGGTTTGAACTGCCTCAACATAGTCCAAAAACTTGGGCAGTCTGGTGCCGGTAAAGTCGGTTGCGCGGCGCAAGGCTTCCGGTTTTTGATCCTTGTAATACAGGCCGCTGGCAACCGGATGATGCGTATCGTGTACTTCCGTGACCAGATCGGCGATAGTCAGTTGCAGTTGATGCGCCCATAAGCGACTAGCCTCATCCTCCGGTACTAATTCCAGACGCGGCCCCAGGAACAGAAGAATATTCGCTGTTTGCCCAATCAACAGGTCACCAGCTTGCAAGAACGGCGGGGCGAAAGAGGGTGAGGGATGGTTATCCATCAACCGCAGCATCGCCACCACGCCCATCCCACTGCGCTCAGAGCGGCGCGCAACATCCGTATAGGTCGCCCCGGATTGTTCCAACGCGAGACGAACGAACTCACCGCGTCCTTGTATCGTTGGCCAGTAGTAAAGTTTGTAACGCATGGGGAATGCTCCTGTTTTAAGTTAAACAAGCGATATTAATCATCTACTAATTGCATATTAATGCATCAAACAATGCGTGAGTTGCACCGAGATAGCCTTCAGATAGTTGCAGCGGACAAGTGTAGCCAGCAGTAAGATAGCCAACAATGAGCACAATATTTCAGATAAAACCGATCATGTGGGCGATACGATGGCTAGCTATTCTGGCGTTGCTCACCATCGGTTCGGTATTGTCCTGTGCTGGCTTAGCGGTTGCTGCCGGGCTCGATAGAGATGCGTGGCAAGCCCCCGCGGATCGCACAGAACTGCCAGATAACGACTCAGCAAGACTGTTGCGCGCAAAGTACGCTGAGTTACACGAACAACTCAGCCACAATCAGTTCAAACAGCCCTTATATCTCGACTCGGTGGAGTCTTCCAGTCATTTGACCGGCGATATCTATGCGCTGGTTGATTACTCCTTTGCGACCGTCAATACCGCACTCAACGATCCCACGCACTGGTGCGACGTATTAACGCTGCATCTGAACATCAAATATTGCCATGCAACGATAGAGCGGGCAGTCACTAGCATCATGGTCAATGTCGGGACCAAGTACGATAAACCGTTGGCGGAGGCTTACCCGATCAGATTTACTTATCGTCTCACCGCTAACACGTCGGACTATTTTGCGGTGCGCCTCGATGCACAGACCGGTCCTTTGCAAACGCGCGATTATCACATCGTGCTTAAAGCCGTCGCCGTGGCCGATGGCAAAGCTTTCCTCCATCTCACCTATTCCTACGCATTTAGTTTTGCCGGACGCCTGGCCATGCAAGGCTACCTTGCGACCATCGGTCGGGACAAAGTAGGGTTCACCGTCAAAGACGCCGTCCATACGAGCGATCAATTATCGAATCAGCCATCGCAGCCTGACTATATCGGCGGCGTGCGCGGTCTCATTGAACGCAATACCATGCGTTATTACCTGGCCATTGCATCCTATCTTGCCACCTGCTCCGCTCCGTCTGCGGCTCAGCACGAAATGCGCCTGCAAAACTGGTTCACGTCCACCGAGCAATATCACCTTCAGTTACATGAAATGGATCGCGCCACTTATCTCGATATGAAGCGTAGTGAATATCTGCGTCAGCAGAAGACTCCCTGATATTTTCCAGCAATAGCGTTGGTGCCGGGTGAATACCGCTTTTGTACTTAATAGAGCGATCTGTCGATTGTTTGTACCCGTATGCCTATATTTCAATGACCCTTGCGGATGCCCGGCAACTGCATGAATTGACAGTTATGTTTTTATGCTGTTTGTATAACGATACCGATCAATAAAACGGCACTTTGATAAGAATGAAATTTGCTACTTTTTAATATTGTCGTTATGCGAAGGTGTGAATGTATGAACAAAGTATTTCCTTATATCTTCAGGACCTGTTGACATATCTAACTGCGTTGCAGGAATGAATGCGGTCAACGTTTCTCAGTTAATTCTGGCGTCATTAGCGCGGTATCGCAATCCAACGAATACACCGATAACAAGATGCAAGGCATACAGGGCAATATTTTCGCTTCTATTCTCTAAGTCCGACATGCTTCAAGGGAATTGCTTCACGTTACTCTATCAAGTCAGACCGCAACACGCAGGGAGGGCTGCATGTATTTGCGGTAGCGGTATGCTTTTGAGTAGCTTATTTGTATAAATTATTGATATTCGCGGTTTTAATTTTATTGGCCTGTATGACTTTCACGGTCTCACCTTCATGGGCGCAATGCCTGCAATATATTTTCCAGACCGCGAGAGCTATTGTTTTGACTATATTTTTCTAATTACGCTGATCGTCTGTTGCATAAATTTTCTGTGTTTTTTGTCCGAGTGCTTCCCGCAATTTTTGTGAAAATGTATTCGCTGCAGAGGAGACGACAGGGCTGCTAATTGGCCCTGTATTGCCCATTCCGGTCACCGGCAGGGTCTCCGCTGGCATGCTGTGCAGTGAAGAAATTTGTCCAGACGTGACACCGAGTACCAGCCAGGTAGAGCCAACCTCGACGACGACAACGCGTTCACGCTGGCCGATGTTGGTGCTGGCAACGACCTTAACGAGACGTCCGTTGCCGAGTTTTTGCAGACCTAAACGACGCGCAATCCACGTACATAAAAATATCAGTCCGATTATCAAGGCGAGTCCAAAACCGACTTGCAACAAGCCCGTCGTGCCCCATGAGGGTGCTTGCACCGCGGTGTGGGTAGTTGCTGGGCTTGAAGTCAAAGCCGCAGTGGGCAACGTAATGCCTGCCAGACTAAGTGTCAGCGCGGCGCTGCTCAGGTGTGCAGAGAGGGATAGTGGTTTCATCGATTTAATGTATGGATGTGCTCGGAGGGTGTCATTGTATCTGTGAGCCGAATTTCAAATTTGTCGTTTACTACTACTTTACTTTCAGCGATCAGACCCGTTGGATGATTGCATAAATCTATTTAAAACGTAGCGTTTGTTTTTAATATGATGCCGACTCTTTTAAAAAGAAAATTCTTACATCAGCAATGACTTTATCCAATTTTAGGGCTTGAGAATACTCGCTATAGTTTGCGCATTCTGATTCTGATTCTGAATTCGTCATGTATTCAGTTATTTAAAACCATTTAATTAAAGCCGGGTATAGCCCTCACTAAGGAGTAAAAGTTGAAACACAAATATGTAAATATCCGCACCGTGTTAGCGCTGGGGGCGACCGTATTATTTAGCGCTCCCGCGATGTCGGCCTCGGAAGACGGCAATGCGACTAAGAATCAGACCGTTCGGGTGACATATGATGTAGTCCCTTCGGAACATGCGTCAGCCGATAAATGGTGGGAAACGCATGCGAATAATGCTGGCTTTGTCGAAGCATTAACTCATATCAATTCAAGTGTTGAAACCTTGCGCGCAGATCCTGCCAAGGCATTAAAAGATTCTACTGACAGCCGTACCCCTTTATATTGGCTAAAACGGACGATGACGATTTATCCATCTGAGAAACCGAATCGATATCATCTTCCTGTCGCGCACAACGAGACCAAAGACTGGACAAATGGCTTGTACGCCACGATAGGCCGGGGAATATTCTTTTTTACCCGCACCATGGGCAAGCCCGGTGACAGTGTGGAGATCAAGACTGGCTCTATTCCAGCAGGATCGACATGCTTTGCTGCTACCGGACGGGATTTTTCCAATAAAGATCAGATGTACATGGAGCAGGTTGAATTAACGTCTGATGGCGTAACCAACTACACCTTTAGCCACACAGGGGCCTTAATGCTCGGTTGCGGGGACCCGGATAAACAATTAGAAAACAAGTTTGTTCAAATCGATATTTCAGATAAAAATAAACCGAGTAATCTTTATATTCTCGGTCAGAACACACAAGCCGATTGGGAGAATACCCGTAATAATAATATCGATATCGGATTTTCATTAATGTTCGATGGACGCGCAAATACGGTGGTTCCCAATTCAATAGGAACCGTCACCAATGAAATAGTCGGCAAGGTTCTTGGTGATAATCTCCAGACAATGGCCAGCTATGAAAAAGTAAACGGCATGGATGGTTCGGATCCACTATTTAAATCATCTCAAGGAACGTTATTTATAAATTATAAAACTTGTTGTTACGCTGATTTCCGTAACGGCTTTGTTGCGGTTGGATTTTCTGGCGATCGCATGAATTTTGAAAACGGCGTCGATTGGGGACTCTGGCATGAATTAGGTCATCAATATGAGCCTTACCGCGAGTTTCAATTGTTCCCCGAAATTCAGGTTAATCGTTATTCCATTGAGGCTTGCCGTACTGCAAACGGTAATAAAGACATACCGTTAGAGTTATGTCACCAAAACTTGAAAGGCACCCCTTCCTGGGATCCTGATGCGGTGAAAGATTTTCTGTTGTCAACGGAAAGCTATGACGACTATGAAAACGCTGGAGATGTCTTTAATCGGTTGCGATTTTTAACCTACTTACGTTTTGCGTATGGTGAAGATTTCTTCCCCAAAGTCAATCAAATCCGATTGAAGACGGTGCATGCGGTTGACCGCGAGACCATGTACGATAAATATTGGACTATTTTAGGTGATAAACAACGCATTATCGACTTCACTTTAGTCGCTTACAGTACCGCCGCCGGACATGATTTACGTGAATATTTCGATCGCTGGGGTTTGCACTATTCGGACCAGGCCAGCGCCAGGGTTGCGGATTTAGGGTTGCTAAAACCGAATGATCGGGATCCGAGTTTGCCACAAGCGCATGCGGGTGAAGATCGCACAGTTGTTGCGACAACGAATGCAAAAATGCGCTACATCCTCGACGGTAGAAAGAGTCTCAATGCTGTGAAGTATCAGTGGGAAAGGTTAAACGATCTGTATGAAATCTATGGTGCGGATGAGCCGGTTGCCAGAGTTATGGTGGATGAAAATACCACTGGCGAGAGTGTCTATCGATTGACCGTCACAGATAAAAATGGCGTACAGGATAGCGCGATCATGACACTCACTGTGGTAGCCGCTAACGCGACTATTTCTGGCGCAACATCTTTCACCGAAGGACAGAGTGTTAGCCTCAGCGCGCAAGCGAATTTTGATGATGAATTAACGTATCTTTGGACAGTACGCAATGCAAATAGTGGTGACGAAGTTTTACAAGGGACGAACTATGAATTGGATTTATCGCAGTTAGCAGCAGGGAGTTATCAAGTCACGGTTGAAGTATCGGGTGAGTATGGTGGGCGGTATGCTTCTGCACAGCAAGACATCACGGTAGAGACTGATGTAAATCGTCTGCCAGTGGTCGTCGTGAGCGGTCCTGCCAAGGCAGAAGCCGGTGTATCGATTGCACTCAGTGCGGCCGGTTCAAGTGCTGCGAGCGGTAATACGTTGGATTATCGCTGGACAGTATCGCCACCACTGGTTTTTAATACCAACGGTGCGGAGCTGACTTTCAGGACGCCGAAGCTGACAGCGGACACTACTTATAAGTTTACGGTGACTGCTAATGACGGTACGTTTAGCAGCAAGAAAGAGCATCTTATTCTGGTGAAGAAAGCCGTTGAAAGTGGTTGCAGCGGTATTCCGAAATGGGAGAAAAAGTCCTACCAAGGTGCTACTGAAGTGCAATTCAATGGACGCTCTTATACCTCAAAATGGTATGCCGAAGCGCACCATACTCCAGGCGCGGCGGGCTGGACGGGGGATGTTTGGAGAGATAACGGCGTGTGTCAATAAGTCTCTGGGCAATGTTACGCATTGACCGCACCCTTGGACGCATCTTTGAGTGTTAAAAAATCCCCGGCCTTTGGTCGGGGATTTTTTTGTCCATCGAGTTGGTTAGCAGCGGGAAGACATCAAAGGTGAATAGTCAGGCACTTCCACGAGACAGACATCCCAACATTTAGAGAAATTATGCTCAATTCGTCATCGATTGTGTGTCTTCTAATCAAGACTGTCGTGATGAATCTGGCTAATCTAATGGTATGAAAACAATATCTATCATCGATTCACATACAGGCGGAGAGCCAACCCGGCTCATCCTCAAAGGAGGGCCTGAGCTTGCGCCAGGTCCGTTATCCATGCAGTTGGCAAGCTTCCAGCGCGACCATGATCACATCCGTTCTGCCGTCGTGTGCGAACCACGCGGCTCAGACGTCATGGTTGGCGCACTGTTATGCGCCCCTCACGATGCATCCTGCACCGCCGCCGTGATTTTCTTTAATAACGTCGGATACCTCGGGATGTGCGGACACGGCATGATTGGTTTCATCGCATCCCTGGCCCATCTTTCTCGTATCAAAGTCGGACGTCATAGGATCGAAACGCCAGTGGGCATAGTAGAAACCGAGCTCCACGCCGACGCTAGCGTGACCGTACATAACGTCCCGGCGCATCGCGCACAAAAAGAAGTGGCGGTCGAGGTGGCAGGGCATGGTCGCGTGGTCGGCGATGTGGCGTGGGGCGGTAACTGGTTTTTCCTCGTAAGCGAGCATGGCCTGGAATTGCAATCCGCCAATATCGAAGCGTTGACCGATTTCTCCTGGCGCGTTCGGCAGGCGCTCGAACGCGCTGGCGTGACTGGGGACCACGGCGCGCTGATCGATCACATCGAATTGTTCGCGCCGTCAACGACAACGGGTGTTGATAGTCGTAATTTTGTGCTGTGCCCGGGCAAGGCTTACGACCGTTCACCTTGCGGTACCGGTACCAGCGCCAAGATTGCCTGTCTGGCGGCCGATGGTAAGCTCGCCGAAGGGGATGTCTGGCGTCAGGAGAGCATTATCGGTAGCGTGTTCGATGCATCCTATCGGTTTGACGGTCAACGGATACTGCCGAGCATCCGTGGCCGCGCGCATGTCAACGCACAGGCTTTGTTGCTATTAGACGAGAGCGACCCTTTCGTTTGGGGCATACGGTGAGCGCGGACGTGCTGGTGATTGGGGCCGGTATTGTTGGCGCCGCTTGTGCTGACGCGCTCGCCGCGCGTGGCCTGAAAGTGATCATCGTTGAGCGGGAAACTATCGGTAGTGGCGCAACGGCTGCGGGGATGGGACATCTGGTGGTGATGGATGATAATCCGGCCGAGCTTGCGCTCACCAGCTATTCAATCGCGTTGTGGAACATCTTGGTCGGTGGTGCGCAGGATCGTCACGAATACAGCCGTTGCGGTACGATCTGGGTCGCCGCAGATGACGAAGAGATGGCAGCCGCACGTACCAAGCAGAGCACACTCGCAGCCTATGGAATTGCGTGCCAATTACTCGACGCACAATCACTATACGAACACGAACCGCGTCTGCGGCCTGGCCTTGCCGGTGGACTACGTGTGACAGGCGATGCCGTGGTCTACCCACCGAAGAGTGCGCGAATGTTACTCGAGCATGCCTGTAAACGTGGTGCGCGACTGATCTGCGATAGCGTGAGCACGATCACCGAACATGGCGTCATGCTGGCGAGCGGCACACGACTCAATGCCGGCAGAGTAGTCGTCGCCAATGGGGCTGCATCCATCCATTTATTACCTGAGTTGCCGATTCGTCCCAAAAAAGGCCACGTCGTGATTACTGATCGCTATCCGGGTTTCGTGCGGCATCAGTTGGTTGAGTTGGGTTACATCAAAAGTGCGCATGCATCGAGCGGAAACTCGGTGGCCTTCAACCTGCAGCCCCGTCCGACAGGACAAATGCTGATTGGCTCTTCCCGCCAGTTCGATACCATCGACCAAGCGGTCGAGATCCCCATCATGACGCGCATGCTCGCGCATGCGGCCGCGTATGTGCCCGGTCTGGCAAAGTTGAATGCAATCCGTTGCTGGACCGGCTTTCGCGCAGCAAGCCCGGATGGGTTGCCGCTAATCGGTCCACATCCGGGGCGGCGCAATGTCTGGCTGGCGACTGGTCACGAGGGGCTCGGTATCACCACCTCGCTTGCGACCGCGCAGCTACTGGCGGCACAAATTACCGGCCAATCCGCGCCCTTGCCATTGGAGCCTTACTTGCCCGCACGTTTTCCAGCGTTGGATGCTACCTATGCTTGAGCCGATCGAATTGCTCATAGACAACCGTGCGATCACGGTAAGCCCGGGCACCAGCGTCGCAGCCGCCATTGCGATGGCCGGCACCGATATGGCAACAGGCATTACACGTCAATCGGTCAGCGGTATGCTGCGCGCTCCCGTTTGTGGGATGGGCGTGTGTCAGGAGTGCCGGGTAACGATCGATGGTCTTGCGCATCGGCTCGCCTGCCAGACCCTGTGTAGGGCGCAGATGCAAGTTAAGACTGGTTTAGCTAAGGCTACAGCTACAACAGCCGGAGATGGCGTATGAAATATCAATTTGATGTGTTGGTAGTCGGTGCCGGGCCAGCCGGACTGTCAGCTGCGCATAGCGCTGCCGCCGCCGGTATGCAGGTCGGGCTGATCGACGACAACCCGATGGCAGGCGGCCAGATTTGGCGCGGCGGCCCCGAACATAGCAAGGACTACCGCGCTATGCAGCTATGGGAAGCGTTGCGGGTCGCGTCTAACGTCCATTTTCTTGCGCAGACCCGCATACTCTATCCGTGTGCTGCGGGTCAGTTGCTAGTGCAAACGCCTGATGCTGCCTTCACTGTGGAG
>NZ_JBRIIQ010000128.1:0-8848 GCF_052976905.1 Glaciimonas sp. GG7
TGCATGCCGGTGAGATCGCACACGCTGTTGTAAGGAGGCTGCTTTTTGGCGATGTACACCGTTGGCGCCGCGCATGACGTTGATCGCATTGACATAGAACTCACCTGCAATCCGTGCGGTGGCCTTGTCTTTGGCAAAGGACAGCATACCGACACCGGGGATCAGATAAATGATCGGATTGGCGTCGCGCACCGCCGGGCTGTTGTCGCGCTTGCAGCGGGTGTAATAGGCGATGTAGTCGGCGCGATACGCGGCCAATGCATCGTCTAGTCCGGCAACGATACGATCAAAGTCTTGATTCGCGGGATCGAAATCGATCACAAACGGACGGATTTTGGTGCGCAGAAAATGATCGGGGCAGGAAGTCCCGAGCGCGGCCAAGGGCTGTAAATCAGCACTGCAAACAAAGTCGAGTACGGTGGCGCTGTCGTCAAAATGCCCGAGCTTATATTCATCCTTGCTGATCTTGCCGCGCAACAGCGGCATCAGACGCGCGGCGAACGCTGCCCGTTCGGCGGCGGCCAAGGGCTGGACTTTGCTGCCGCCGAATGCCGGTTGGCGGCTATTGGCGGCCAGCCAGTCTTCTGCGCGCTTAATAATCTTGAGCGTGATTTCGTAGCAGGATTTGGAGGTGTCGCCCCAGGTAAACAGGCCGTGGCCTTCGAGCACGATGCCTGTTAATTGTGGCTGCGCCTGTGACAAAGCCTCTAGCTTAAGACCCAGATCGTAGCCGGGACGCTGCCACGGCAACCAACCCAACTCGCCCTCGAATACTGTCTTGGTCAGCGCTTCGCTGTTGGCGCACGCTGCAATCGCAATCACCGCATCCGGGTGCATGTGATCGACGTGGTTCCGGTTGATGTACGCATGCAAGGGGGTATCGATGCTGGCGGCACGCGGGTTGAGGTTGAAGGTGCAATGCGGCAGGTAGGCCACCATTTCATCTTCCAACGCTAATCCGCGATAGCGGTTTTTGAGTGCACGCAGCTTGTCCATATACAGCGTCGAAAAACCATCAAGCTTGATGCTGCCCAGATCGCCGCCGGAGCCTTTGACCCATAACACTTCGACCTGTGCAGCGCTCAGATGATCGGTCATGGCGATTTTGGCGGAGGTATTGCCGCCGCCAAAATTGGTAATGCGCATGTCTGAACCGAGCAGGTTGGAGCGGTATAGCAATAACTCTGGCTCGCTCAACTTTGCAGCTACTGCATCGTCCCACAGCGAGCTGATGGGGTCTTGTTTAGTGTTAATCATTACTGTCATACCGTCTCCTGTCGATTTTTATAAATAGTAAGACTTATGCAAAAATTTCGGATATCCGTTCGAACTGAGTAGCCCGCAAGGGCGTATCGAAGTCAGCACTGACCGCAAGCACATCTTCGATACTGCGCAACTCAGTCCGAACGGGTTGTTATAACTACATAGGTCAGCGTAAGGCCTGATAAGGCCGCAGTCCTTGCTAATGCCATTGTTTGCAGCCCTGAGCAATGGCGACCAGTAGAAAGCAGCCGGCAATCAGTGTCAATCCATGTGCAATCAAAACAGCGATTGAAATGCAAATAATCATGATGTTGATCAATGTCTAATCAGAATAATGATTGCATCTCAAATAATCATCGAGTTGATTGATTGGTGATTGACTTCCCTTTCTCAAATGCTTAGCCTGCTTTACCGATAAAGAGATCCTCCTGAATAAAAAGAGAGGGTCCGACCAGGAGACAAGATTGATCAATCACAAGCGCCGTAAAGGTCTGCTGAAGTTACTCGCCGAGCACACGACGGCCAGCGTGGAGCAATTGGTGGTCTGGCTGAGTTCTTCGCCAGCGACAGTACGGCGCGATATCGTCTGGCTGGCCGAGCGCAATCTGCTTACCCGCACCCGTGGCGGCGCAGAAAATCTGCAGCAGAAAAAACGCACGTTTGCGCTCTCGGGCGAAACCTTCCACAACAATATTGAACGCTTTGCCCCGCAAAAACGCGCCATCGCCAGACAGGCTGCGAACATGTGCGCCGATGGTGAAACCATCATCATCAATGGCGGCACCACGACTTACATGATGGTGGAGTTTCTGGCTGACAAACGGCTGAAGATTCTGACCAATTCCTTTTTGATGGCAGAGCGTTTGCTGAGGTCGAGCGAAAACGAAATCATCCTGCCGGGCGGCAAGGTCTATCGCGAGCAAAACGTGATTCTCAGCCCCTTCGATAACGACATCACCCAACACCATTACGCCGCCAAAATGTTCATGGGCGTCTATGGCTTGTCCATGCTGGGCTTGATGGAGGCCGATCCGCTGTTGATCCAGGCGGAGAAGCGCCTCATCAGTCAGACAGAAGAATTGATTGTGTTGGCCGACAGCTCCAAATTTGCCAGAAAAGCGGGCCTGATTTTGTGCGGCCTTAACCGTGTTTCTTGCGTGATTACCGACACTGATGTGTCGGACGCAGCCGCGCAGATGCTGGAGCAAGCGGGTGTGAAACTGATCACGGTCGCGCCAGAAGCGGTGCCGCAGGCAAGGCCAGACAATTGATTTAAGCAGGGCTGTAGAGCATTCGTTTTGCAGCGTATTACCCAAGGAGACATCGCAATGAAACTAAAAAAAATATTGCTCGCAGCATTGACTGTGAGCATGATCGGCGGTCTGGTCAATAACGTACAAGCGGCAGAAAAAATCAAAATCGCGATGGTCGTCAAGAGCCTTGGGAATGGTTTTTTTGACGCCGCCCATGAAGGCGCAAAAGAAGCGGCGAAAGAACTGGGCGATGTCGAGGTCATTTATACCGGCCCGACCACGCCGACCGCAGAAGGCCAGATCGAGATCATCAATTCTCTGATCAGCCAGAAGGTCAACGCCATTGTGATCTCGGCCAATGACGCCAATGCACTGGTGCCGATTACTAAAAAAGCGATGCAGCGCGGCATCAAAGTCCTCTCCTTTGATAGCGGTATCGCCAAAGACGGACGCCTGATGCAGCTCAATCCATCGAACGCGCAATTGATTGGCCTCAAACAAATCCAGATGGCAGCGGACGCTATCGGCGGTGCTGGCGATATAGCGATTCTGTCGGCCACAGCACAAGCGACCAATCAAAATATCTGGATCGGCGAAATGAAGAAAGCTTTGCTTAAACCGGAGTTTGCGAAAATCAAACTGGTTGCCACCGTCTATGGCGACGACCAATCCGACAAGAGCTATCGCGAAGCCATCGGCCTGTTGCGCAGCAACCCCAACCTCAAAGCCATCATTGCCCCGACGACAGTGGGCATCAATGCCGCTGCTAAAGCGGTGGTCGATGAACATCTGGTGGGCAAGGTCTATGTCACGGGCTTGGGTTTACCGTCTGAAATGGCGGGACACGTTAAGAGCGGCGCGGTGAAAAGCTTTGCGATCTGGAATCCGATTGATCTTGGTTATGCCGTCACGTATGCAGCCTATGAATTCGTCAAAGGAAAAGCCACTAGCAAAGCTGGTGCGAGCGTAACGGTTGGTCGGATGGGCAAAATTACCTTGGATGCGGACAACGAAGCGGCGCTGGCGCCACCGTTTACGTATGACAAGGATAACGTTGATAAATTTGCGAAGATTTTCTAAGACGTTTTTATAAAACGAAAATCAGGTGAGCAATCACGTTTACCTATTTTGATATTTCTTCGCTACCCGTTCGCCCTGAGTAGACGCGTAGCGTCGTATCGAAGGGTACACATGTCTGTGCGCATACTTCGATACGCCCGATGGGCTACTCAGTACGAACGGAGTAGGAGGATTTCTCACTTACGCTAAAAAGCAACGAGAACAACGACGCCGTTTGCCTCCCCATCACCATTACCACCGAAACCATCATGACCACTGTGCCCCACATCCAAGACGTACCACACGCACAGCCACCACCGGTACTGACGCTATCGGGCATTTCCAAACGTTTTCAGGGCGTCATTGCGCTCAATAATGTCGGCCTGACGGTGCACGCTGGTGAAGTCATGGCATTGATCGGTGAAAACGGCGCTGGCAAATCGACGCTGGTCAAAACCCTGACCGGGATATACCAAGCCGATGGCGGCACGATTCATATGGCAGAAAAACTGGTTTCTTTTGCCAGCCCGCAAGCTGCGATGCAGGCCGGGATTACTGCCGTCCATCAAGAAACAGTGATGTTTGATGAGCTGACCGTGGCCGAAAACATTTACATCGGTCGCCAGCCGCAACACGGTTTTCCACGCCGGATCAATTGGGCCTTGATTGAAGCGGAGGCGGAAAAATTATTCGCCCGTCTTGAAGTCTCGCTCCCCGTGCGTGCCAAGGTCAAAGACCTGAGCGTGGCGCAGCGTCATTTTGTCGAGATCGCCCGCGCCCTGTCGCACAATGCCCGCGTGGTGATCATGGATGAGCCGACGGCCTCCTTGTCGCAACGTGAAATCCATGAGCTGTATCGGATCATCGGCCAGTTGCGCAACGCCGGTACGGCGGTGATTTTTATCTCCCATAAATTCGATGAAATCTTTGCCGTTGCCGACCGTTACACGGTGCTGCGCGATGGTCAATTTGTGGCGACCGGTGCACTGGCCGACATTACCGAGTCGGCGTTGGTGTCGCTGATGGTGGGGCGCGAGATTCATCAGGTGTTTCCAAAGATTGCCATCACGCTCGGCCCGACCTTGCTGGAAGTGGAACATTTATCGCATCCGACCGAATTTAACGATGTCAGTTTTTCGGTCCGACAAGGCGAAATTGTCGGCTTCTACGGTCTGGTCGGCGCGGGTCGTTCGGAAGTGATGCAAGCACTGTTCGGGCTGACCGGCGACGTCACAGGCAGCGTCAAACTCAACGGCACCGCCATTGCCATTGATTCTGCCAGCGACGCCATCGCGCATGGCATCGCCTATGTGCCCGAGGACAGACAGCATCAGGGAGCGCATTTGTCGCTGCCGATTGTGCATAACATTACGTTGCCGATTTTGTCGGATATCGGATTTTTTCTGTTTGGACGCCGCAAACAAGAGACCGCCATCGCACGCCATTTCAGCGAGCAGCTGGAGTTGAAGGCCAGTTACTTTACGCAGATGGTCTCTGAATTATCGGGCGGCAATCAACAAAAAGTGGTCCTGGCGAAATGGCTGGCAACCCATCCGAAAGTGATCATTTTGGATGAGCCAACCAAGGGCATCGATATCGGCTCCAAGGCTGCCGTGCATCGCTTTATCAGCGAACTGGTGGGTAAAGGTTTATCGGTGATTCTGGTGTCGTCGGAATTGCCGGAAGTGCTTGGCATGGCTGATCGGGTCGTGGTGATGCATCAGGGCCATATTAAAAAAATCTTTTCACGGGCAGAGGCCACACCGGAAAACGTCGTCGCAACTGCTTCCGGTAGCGCATTGGGAACAACATGAACTTCTTCAAACCAGGACTTACGCAAAACTGTCTCAGCAAGGCGTGCCGACGAAGACAGTACGATAGTACGGCCAGGAGGCACAACGCCGCTGGGGCAATTTTGCGTAAGTCCTATAAACAACGCGAAACCTTGCTGGCCCTGCTCATCGTTGTGTTGATCGGCTTGGTCGGGCTGCGTGCGCCGGTCTTTCTGAGTATGTCGAGCATGTCCAATCTGCTCACCGACAGCACCTTGCTGATCATGCTGGCGCTGACGCAAATGTTCGTCATTGTCACGCGTGGCATTGATTTATCGGTCGCTTCCAATCTTGCGCTGTCGGGGATGATGACCGCATTGCTGGCGGCCAAATTTCCGCAATTATCGGTCGCGCTGATCATGCTGGTGGCGCTTGGGATCGGACTGTTTTTGGGCTTGATCAACGGCTTTTTGATTGGCTATCTGAATCTGCCGCCCATCGTCGTCACGCTGGGCACGATGAGTGTGTATCGCGGCATGGTGTTTGTGCTCTCCGGCGGGGCCTGGGTCTCGTCGAACCGCATGTCGGCGGCGTTCATTAACTTTCCGCTCAATCATTTGCTGGGGGTAACGCATCTGGTCTGGCTGGCGGTAGCGGCTATTTTGGTGACCTGGTTTATTGCGCGGTATACCCGCTTCGGCAGGGATTTATATGCGATTGGCAATCAGCCGGTGGCGGCGCGTTATGTCGGTATTTCGACCTCGCAGCGGCTGCTGTGGACTTATGGCTTATCGGGAATGATGGCGGGCTTGTGCGGATATTTATGGGTGGCGCGGTATGCGGTTGCGTATACCGAGATTGCTTATGGCTTTGAATTTACCGTCATTGCAGCCTGCGTCATTGGCGGCGTCAGCATTGCCGGTGGCGTCGGTACGGTCGCCGGTGCGGTACTGGGCGCGTTGTTTTTGTCGGTGATCAATAACGCCTTGCCGATTGTGAAGGTGTCACCCTTCTGGCAAAGCGCCCTCACCGGCATCGTTATCTTGAGCGCCGTGGTGATCAATGCACGCGGCAATAAAAAGACCGGCAGACAGATATTGCCGCTGCATCTGGTGACGTCATCGGTCAAAAGGAGTGCTGTGTGAACGCGCCATTGCCTGCCTCAGATATCACGACATCGCGTTACACCATTGGCGAGCGCAAGGGGTTTCGCTTCAGGGAATTAATGGGGCGCTGGGAAACCCTGCTGGGCCTGTTGTTCATCATGGTGTTCATTGCCAATAGTGTGCTGCTGCCGAACTTTTTTGATTTTTATAATCTGGCCGATAGCACGTTTAATTTCAGTGAAAAGGCGCTCATTGCGCTGCCGATGGCGTTGCTGATTATTTGTCGGGAAATCGATATCTCGGTCTCCGGCATCCTTGCGCTGTCGTCGGTGGCGATGGGGCTGGCGAATCACTATGGCGTGCCGCCGCAAGGATTGCTATTTGTGGCGCTGGCGACCGGTACTGCGTGCGGTTTTTTAAATGGTTTTCTGGTGACGCGGTTTGCCTTGCCATCGATTGTGGTGACGATAGGCAGCGTATCGCTGTTCCGTGGTTTGTCGAGCGTGATCCTTGGCGATCAGGCGTTTACCGGCTATCCGCAATTGCTGGCGGACTGGGGCCAGGGCTACTTCTTCGAGGTTATTCCGCGTGAATTTGTGGTGCTGATCGTGTTCGCCATCGTGTTTGCCGTGTTGCTGCACGCAACGCGTTGGGGACGCCGGATGTTCGCCATCGGCAACAATCCGGTCGCGGCACAGTTTTCGGGTATTGCGGTGGACCGTTACCGGCTGGCGCTGTTTATGCTCACGGGTGCGATGGCGGGTCTGGCGGGGTATTTTCTGACGGGAAGAATTGGCAGCACCCGCCCCAACATTGCGCTCGGCTGGGAGCTCGAAGTGATCACCATGGTGATTCTGGGCGGCGTGAGTATCGCAGGCGGCGCGGGCAGCATAGGCGGGGTATTGCTGGCGGTACTGACGATGGGCATGGTGACGTATGGACTGGCGCTGGCGAACGTTCCCGGGATCATCATGACCATTATTGTCGGTGTGCTGTTGCTGATCACGATTGCGCTGCCGCGGTTATTGCGGGGCATGAACCGGGCATAAAAAAAATCACCTTGATTAAGCGATGGAATTAATGGATGCGATGGACGCAACGGTTGTTCTCGACATTGGCAAAACCAATGCAAAACTCACGCTCATCGATGCCGCTGGCAAGACGCTGGCCGAGCAGCGCTGTCCCAACACCATCGTCAAGCACGGGCCGTATCCACATCACGATACCGAGCGGATATGGGATTGGATGCTCGTTACGTTGCAGGGTTTTGCACAGCACGCCACGATCACCGCCATCGTCCCGGTTACGCACGGGGCCACTGCTGCGCTGGTTGATGACTATGGTTTAGTGCTGCCGATACTAGATTACGAATCGCCCTTGCCGCAAACCCTGAATCAGCACTATCAGGCGCTGCGACCGCCCTTTGCCGATACTTTTTCGCCAGACTTACCGGCTGGCCTCAATCTGGGCCGCCAATTGTTCTGGCTGGCGCAAAGCTTCCCCAGGCAATTTAGCCGGGCGCGGCATATCCTGACCTATCCGCAATACTGGGCCTGGCGTTTGTCTGGCATCGCCGCTGGCGAAATAACCTCGCTTGGTTGCCATACCGATTTATGGCAACCGTTGCAGGGAAAATACTCCACGCTGGTTGAACACATGGGCTGGGAACATCTGCTCCCGCCGCAGCAATCGGCCTGGACCGCCTTGGGCGTCTTACGCCCGGAATGGCAATCACGCACCGGCCTACCGCCCCACTGCCAGATCCTGTGCGGCATCCACGACAGCAACGCCTCACTGTTGCGCTACCTCGGCACAGACGCTGGCAGCGTGCGCACGGTGTTATCAACCGGCACCTGGCTGATCGCCGCAGCGTTCGACACCCCGCTCGACAAGCTGGCAGAACAAGCGGACATGCTCGCCAACGTCAACGCACTGGGACAACCGGTAGCCTGCATGCGCTTCATGGGCGGGCGTGAATTTGCAGCGCTCGCCGGGCCGGACCCGAAAACATGCACACCCGCCGACCTGCAACGCCTGATCGACCAGAACACGCTGGCACTGCCTTGCTTCTCGGAGTCCGGCGGCCCTTTTTTCGGACAAGTCGGGAGGATTGCAGGACCACTACCGCAATCGGCAGAAGAACGCTATGGACTTGCCACGCTGTATTGCGTGTTGATGACGGATTATTGTCTGACGATGCTGGAATCAGCGGGATCGGTGGTGGTGGAAGGGAGTTTTACCGACAATCCGTATTTTTCTGCGCTGCTGGGGGCTTTGCGCACACAGCAGACGGTGGCGGTGTCCGATGATGCTAGCGGGACGACATGCGGTGGCTGGATGTTGCGTCACTGGGGGCGGGCTTTGGTGATGGGTTGTACGCCGGTACAGCCTATGG
>NZ_JBRIIQ010000129.1:0-8684 GCF_052976905.1 Glaciimonas sp. GG7
GCTTGTTTGCGTAGGTTTATTTTTCAGTGCCGGTCTGGTTTTGTGCACTAATGGCCGCCACTATCAAGGACGCAAGTTTCCTTATCGGCAATCTCTGTTACGTCAAAAATGACGGCGCCCGATACAGATTCACCACATCACGATCCACGCGAATCAAGTTTTGTCCGGCATCGACGGTAAACTCGGCGCCATTAAATGAGGGGCGCGTCAGTAGTAGAATCGCGTCTGCAATATCGGTCAGCGGCGCAATATAGCCGAGCGGGGTTGAGCGCACGGATGAGTAGTCGAAATCGGCCTGAGTCTGGTCTCCGCTGGGTGTCATCAAACCCGGATATAACGCGTTCACCCGTAGCACGTCTCCGCCGGAAATCGCCAGCATGGCGGTCATGTTGCCTAGTGCAGCTTTGGCCACTGTATAGCTGAAATCCTCGGGATGAAAGTTGGCGCGTACTTTTTGGTCTACCACGTTCACAACGACGCCCTGCTGACCACGCTGCCGTGCTTGCTGGTAAAAAGCCTGGGTCAACAATAGCGGCGCACGACAATTAATTTGCCATGACCGCTCCAGATCGTCGAGGCTAAAGTCCGCCAGTGTGTCGGGGAAAAATATCGCTGCGCAATTAACTAGTACATCCAATCGTTCGAATCTGGCGTAGATCGCCAGCATCATGTCCGACAATTCTGTGGGATTGCCCAAGTCGGCACGATGGGCAATCGCGTTATAGCCAGCCGTTTCCATCGCCGCTACGGTCGCCAAAGCCTCTGCCTGTGAGTTGCCGTAATGCACGACGACGGCATAACCAGCCTGCGCAAAGCGCTCGGCAATGACACGACCGACGCGCTTGGCGGCGCCGGTAATTAAAACTACGGGTTGCGTCATAGGAGTTTTTAGTTGGTTTTAAGAGCGTTTTTGCTGTGGGTCGCGGCGACTTGATCCATGAATTGCGCCAATTTCACATCGAGTTCAGTCACACCATGCGCATCGTGGGTTGTCAGTAGTACAACTACGCGATTATAAACATTTGACCATTCAGGATGGTGATCCAACTTTTCTGCTAACAAAGCAACTTGCGTCATAAACCCAAATGCGGCGTTAAAATCAGAAAACAAAAAAGTCTTTTCAATCGCATCGCGTCCGTCTACCGCAATCCAGCCGGGAAGTTTCTGCAGCGCCGCGACAACGCCAATAAGTGATGAATGTGTCATAACAAACTCCATGTATTAAAAAGAACCATTAAAGAAGATGCGCTCTATCGCCGGAAGTAACGAAGTGAGGGAGTAGCAGGTTGCTTAACCATTGATCATTATATTTTGTGGCGAAATATAATTAAAGAACTGACTTTGTAACGAGTTGAATCGTTGCTTGTTGTCATTATTAATAGCAGATAAAGTTTGACTATCCCTACTTTGAAGGCATGTATGAAACGCTTCCTCTGTGCCGCAATACTCGTCGCCATGAGCTGTACCGCGTTTATCTCGACGCAGGCAAATGCGCAGGTAGGCGTCAATATTATCATCGGCTCGCAACCACCGCCGCCGCGCTACGAGCGCCGCCCGCCACCGCGTGTTGGCTATATATGGGCGCCGGGATATTGGAACTGGGTCGGCGGTCGACACGTCTGGCGGCAAGGTTATTGGGACCGGGCACGTCCCGGTTATCAATACCAACGCCCAAGTTGGCACCACAGTCACGGCGGCTGGCAATTGAATCGTGGGGGCTGGGAGCGCGGACCTGACCGGCGCGGTAATGGTCGCCAGAACCGCCATGACAACCGTCATAATGGCCATCGTAATGATCACGGCGGCGGTCACCGGAGCGGGTTTCATTAAGCCAACCCCCAGTCTGCAAAATCCTTTACCGTTAGGCAATAACAGTAAGGGATTTTTTGTTTGTACGGCCGTAAATCAAGAGACTAAAAAAACAACGCTTTTGAGCGCGTGCAACAATACCCACATTATGCTTGATTAAATGCAAAAACCGTTGAGCAGCTAAGCTGATCAACGGTTTTTTATTGGTTGCGGGGGCAGGATTTGAACCTACGACCTTCGGGTTATGAGCCCGACGAGCTGCCAGACTGCTCCACCCCGCGTCTGTACTTTTAAACAATATCAGGATATTTTCTGACATTTCACATCTGGTTGCGGGGGCAGGATTTGAACCTACGACCTTCGGGTTATGAGCCCGACGAGCTGCCAGACTGCTCCACCCCGCGTCTGTATTTTGAAACAATGCCAGGGTATTTTCTGACATTTTAAATCTTGGTTGCGGGGGCAGGATTTGAACCTACGACCTTCGGGTTATGAGCCCGACGAGCTGCCAGACTGCTCCACCCCGCGTCTGAGGAATGAGATTATATAGCCTATCGACTGAGATAGCTAGGACTTACCTGAAATTATTCCAGTGAGGCATATTTGCTGTCAACACACCCTAGTCCGATCAAGCGGACTGAGGCCTTTTTGCGTCAATCCGAACAGCAAATTTTATAGGTAGGAAATCCATTTCAATGACGCGGTGATACACTTCCGTGTCCGACACCGAGCACGCTCTTCAACTTAAGCATTGCCCCCCCCCCAGACCTTGACACGATCCCTATGAAATTCTGCTCCGAATGCGCGCATCCTGTATCTCTGCAAATTCCGCCTGATGACACACGTGAGCGCTTTGTGTGCAGCAATTGCGGCACGATTCATTATCAAAATCCAAAGATGGTAGTCGGCTCCATTCCAGTGTGGGAGCATGAGGGCGAAGTCAGTGTCTTGCTGTGCAAACGGGCCATAGAACCGCGTCACGGCTACTGGACACTCCCTGCTGGATTCATGGAAAACGATGAAACCACCGAAGACGCGGCCCGCCGCGAAACAGAAGAAGAAGCCGGGGCCAAGATTGCATTACATGGACTTTTTTCCATGATCAATGTCCCGCGCGTGCATCAGGTGCATTTGTTTTATCGGGCAACCTTGCTCGATCTTGACTATGCGGCCGGGATTGAAAGCCTGGAAGTTGAGATGTTTACGAAGCGCAGATTCCGTGGGAAGAGATTGCCTTCCCCACCGTTGCGTACACGCTGAAAGCTTTTTTTGACGAGCTCAAATTAGTGAAAAAAAATGCGGCAAGCTTCTCGCTACACACGGACAATATTTATAAACCGATGCGCAGCGATTAACTCTTAGCCAGTATTTCTATACTGGCCGATACAAAGCGATCAAATCATTAAGCAGCTTAGGGCGACTCAATACATATCCCTGTATCAGACTACAACCATATTGGCGCAAATAAGCCAACTGCGCATCGGTTTCCACCCCCTCTGCAATGACGTCCAGATGCATGTGTCGGCCAAGCTCTATGATGGTGCGTACGATCGCTTTGTCTTCCTTCTGATTCGGCAAGCCGCTCACGAAAGAGCGATCAATTTTAATGGAAGAAATAGGCAGATTTTTCAAGCGCGATAGCGACGAATAACCCATACCGAAATCATCAAGGCTAATCCCTACGCCGAGTTGCCGCAGGGCGCGCATGACCGGGATCACCTTATCCGGTTGCTGCATCACCATCCCTTCCGTCAACTCCAGGCAAAGATGGTACGAAGCAATTCCCGTCTCCTTCAAAATAGCACTCAGTTCATCGGGAAAATCACTGCTGGTAAATTCTGGCGCAGCCATATTGACATGCATTTGCAACTCACCAAAACCGGACCGATGCAATATGGCAAGGTCGCTACAGGCTTGCCGCAAGACCCAACGTCCGAGACTCACAATCAAACTACTCTGTTCTGCAATCGGGATAAAAATATCGGGCCGCACCACTTCCCCGTTCGCACGCCGCCAACGAATCAAGGCTTCAACAGCCTGCATATGCTGGCCACCACCATCGAATATCGGTTGATACTCCAGAAAGAATGCGTTATCTGCCAATCCCTGATGCAACTCCGCCTCCAGCGTCAGTCGCAATGCCACGTCGGACTGTTGCACTGCAAGCGTCTGGGAGGTGCTATTCGAAAAAAACTCAGCGCATTGCGGCCATTTTTCTTGATCCGATACATTGCCTCATCGGCACTGCGCAATAGCTCTGGACTGGTCATGCCGTTTTCCGGAAAGATGCTAATGCCAATACTGGCCGACACCGCCATCTCGTTACCTTCAAACATAAACGGCGTACGCGCGGCTACCAATACGCGCTCAGCTAGCGCATCCAATAATGCACCTAACAGCAATGACGCACGCTCGGGAATCAACATAATCGCGAACTCATCACCACCGAGGCGTCCAACGTAACTCCCTGGCGGAGCAAGGGCTTGCAATCGTTGTGCAAATTCACGCAAGACCACATTCCCAGCCTCATGACCGAAGGCATCATTGACAGGCTTAAAGCGATCGAGATCAATAAATATCAACCCGAACGATGCGCCCGAGGCGGCACTGTCGGCACATTGATTATCGAGCATCCGATAAAAATAGGTGCGATTAGCCAACTCCGTCAAGCCATCGATCTGCGCCAATTGACGGATGGTTTCCTGCTGCTCGAGTCGTTGCGCCGTCTGTGCAATAAGTGCACCTATCGTCGCCGAAAGATTCGGCAATCGCGCCTCACGCTGACGCGAGAGCCGACTATAAAACTCGAGCACCCCGGGACTATTACGAATCCCATCCTCAGTCACATACACCACGGGAAACACATAACCGGAGCGCAGCCGACATTTTTCAGCGCTGTTGTAGCGCAAGAAACTATGATCGGTCACCAAATCTTCAATCCAACGTGCTTCGCCGGTTTGCCATACTGTTCCTACCAACCCTGCGCCAGCCGCCATCCGCAGCGTACAACTTTCATCTGTAAATGCTGTGAGCGGATAGTCCGGGTCGTGCCAGAAATATTTACAGGCGAGTTGCTGGTCTTCCGCCTGGCCCGGCTCAATCGCCCAATAAGCACCCCACTCCCATCCCAGATTTTCACAGACTAGCTTAATTACCTTGGTAACAGCCGCACCCAAGGTATCCGTACCGACCAAAAATTGCGTGGATTCAAAACTTAGCCGCTCGCGTATTGCAGCGTGTTTCGAAGCGGTCGTATCCATCAGAACGCCGCTTTGCACATCCTGCTTCACTGAAGTTTGCGGCAACGAAGCCAATCGCAACCAACGCAAACCATCGGCTTCGCTCATGACACGAAACTCGCATTCGTTCTGCTTGCCCACTACCTCTGAAGTTAGCGCTAACGTCAGCATCAACACGTCATCGGGCAGCACATGCACGAAACAGCTTTCTAGCGTAGGATGCCAGCCGACTTCAACACCGAGCATGGTTGCAGCGCCAGTTGACAACACAAGCTGGCCACCCTCAAGCTCATGCCACCAACGACCAAAAGAGGCCGCTTGCTCTACAGAGTCAGGCGTCATTACCTGCGCCAACGCAAGTCGCAGTGTCGACGATATAGGCAAACTCACGGGTAAAATCATGGGCAAGTTATCACTACTTTGAGAGACGACGAAGGAGGGACAGGCGATAGAAGTGGAATTATGCATAGTAGCTAATACCTCATCTTTTGAATAATGATATTAAATGATTATAAATATTACTAATAACTTGCAAGTATCGGGCCACCATAATCGTGCTTGATAGCGATAGAGAATCCCCGGATAAATACAATAAATCGCACCAACATGGTTCAAATTGTATTAATTGCACCACTTTCCTGCCAAAATTGTCCATAAACAAGCACTCGGAGTGGAAAATAAATATGAAAAACATAACTCTCAATAGCTTCCCGAGGCTGAAAATGGTAGGCAATCTGGTCATAATCATAATGAGAGGGATGCAATGATTCCCTGGTTAGAAGTGGATACGCCTTTCCCCGACGTCTCACGGGCGCTGGGCGAGGAGGATGGCGCGCCCGGACTGCTTGCCGCGGGCGCGGATTTGTCGCCGCAACGCCTGCTCAACGCCTATCGCCACGGTATTTTCCCCTGGTTTTCTGAGGGGCAGCCCATCCTTTGGTGGAGTACCGACCCGCGCATGGTCCTGCAAACCGAACACTTTCAGATCTCCGCGAGCTTAAAAAAAACCTTGCGCAAGGTGCACCGCAGCAGCCAGACCGACCGCCGCTGGCAAATCCGCTTCGATTTTGCTTTTGAGCAAGTCATGCGGGCCTGTGCCGGACCGCGTCGCGATGCGCAGGGCACCTGGATTTCAGACGATATCGTCGCGGGCTATTGCGCGCTACACCGGCTCGGCTACGCGCACTCGGTTGAAGTCTGGCTCGACGGCAAGCTAGTTGGCGGCGCTTACGGCGTCTGTATCGGGCACATGTTTTACGGTGAATCGATGTTTGCCCGCATCACCGACGCCTCCAAAATTGCCTTGGCCCATCTGGTCCATTTTCTGCACCAAAATGGCGTCACCATGATTGACTGCCAGCAAGAAACGCCGCATTTAGCCTCTCTTGGCGCGGCCCCCATTTCACGCGATGTATTTATGCATCACTTGCGCCTGGCAATACATTATCCGCACATTCAGAACTGGTACCCTCTTCCATTATTCCCGACATAAAACATGGGCTTTTTTTGCCGCATTAAATGGCGGTTTTGGATGTAGTTCTACCAACACGAGATTGTCCTTACGGTGTAAATTATATTGAAAGAACATTTGTAAGGACGCCCATGACACACCTAAAAGATCTCCCATTTTCAACCCTGCAGTTCTACGCCACAGCGCCCTATGCATGCAGCTATCTGTCTGGACGCCAGGCGCGTTCGCTAGTTGCCACGCCGTCGCATCTGATTAATGCGGATGTGTATTCGGAGTTAGTCAAAAATGGCTTTCGACGCAGTGGAATCTTTACCTACCGCCCATGTTGCGATGGCTGTCAGGCGTGTACGCCCGTGCGTACGCTGGTCAATCAATTCTCACCAAATCGTAGTCAGCGCCGCGCCTGGGACAAACATCGTCATCTGACTGCCCTGGTGACCAATCTGGCCTATGTGCACGAGCATTACGAGCTGTATCTGCGGTATCAAATTTCACGCCATGCCGGTGGCGGTATGGATCAGGACAGCCGCGATCAGTACGCCCAGTTTTTGCTACAAAGCAAAGTCAATACACGGCTGGTCGAGTTTCGCGAACCCGATGGCACCTTACGTATGGTCAGCATCATTGACGTACTCAATGATGGCTTGTCTTCGGTGTACACGTTCTATGACCCCGACGTTGCCGGTGCGTCGTTTGGTACTTACAATATTTTGTGGCAGATCAAACAGGCGCAACAACTTGGAATGGCTTACGTCTATCTTGGCTACTGGATCAAAAACAGCCCGAAAATGGCCTACAAAATCAACTACGGCCCGCTAGAAGCCCTGCGAGAAAACGAATGGGCTGCGTTAGAATAGCGGGCTGCATCCCGCCAACGCTCATTACCAATCAAAACCGTGCCTTCCAAACTCCTGTATAAGCTCGCCCGCCCTGTCCTGTTTTCTCTCGATCCAGAAGCTGCCCATCACCTGACGATGAAGGCATTACGCCGTGCTCAGGCTATCGGGCTGACTGCATTGCTGCCAAAACCGGCGCCCGATCCGCGTATCGTCATGGGGATCACCTTCCCTAATCCGGTTGGATTAGCCGCCGGTCTGGACAAGGATGGGGCGACTATCGACGGCTTGGCTGCGCTCGGTTTCGGATCGATAGAAATCGGCACTGTGACGCCGAAACCGCAACCCGGCAATCCGCGTCCACGCATGTTCCGACTACCGGCGGCCAATGCCATCATCAATCGAATGGGGTTCAATAACGGTGGTGTGGATGCGTTTGTACGCAATGTGCAGTCGTCAAAATTTTATCAGGAAGGCGTTGGCGTGCTTGGCCTGAACATTGGTAAAAATGCGGCTACACCAATTGAAAATGCTGCGGATGACTATTTACATTGTCTGGAAAAAGTTTATCCGTACGCTACGTATGTGACGGTGAATATTTCGTCACCAAACACTAAAAATCTGCGTCAGTTGCAAGGGGCGTCTGAGCTTGATGCGCTTTTGTCACAGCTTAAGTTGGCGCAGCTTAAGTTGGCTGATCAACATAAACGCTATGTGCCTGTTGTGTTGAAAATTGCGCCCGATATTGATGCTGAGCAAATTAAAACAATTGCTGATGCCTTATTGCGGCACAAAATGGATGGGGTGATTGCTACTAATACTACCCTCTCGCGTGATGCGGTTAAGGGGATGGCTTATGCAGATGAAGCTGGGGGATTGTCTGGGGGGCCGGTGTTTGAATTGTCCAATACTGTGATCCGTCTATTGCGCGTTGAGCTTGGGGATGCTGTGCCGATTATTGCTGTGGGGGGGATTTTGAGTGGGGCTGATGCGGTGGCTAAGATTGGGGCTGGGGCGGCGTTGGTGCAGCTTTATAGTGGGTTGATTTATCGGGGGCCTGCTTTGGTGCGGGAGTGTGGGGATGCGTTGCGGAGAGGTTGAGTTTATCGGTAATGTACACGGTTGGCGCTCCGTTGATGCTAGCCGGGAGTGGCCCGGCGGCCAGTCACTTTTTTTACTTCGCCAAAAAAAGTGACCAAAAAAAGGCGACCGCAGATGCCGCTGCCGCTTCGCGGTTCCCAAATTTCCCTACCGCCAGCCGGGTCTGAGGACCAACTCGCCTTCGGCTCAAACATGTCCTCAGCCTGATCCGTCTGGCGGCAGGAAAAT
>NZ_JBRIIQ010000130.1:0-8588 GCF_052976905.1 Glaciimonas sp. GG7
CTCCGACTCAGTAGTTCTATGCCGAGTACCACGGACAAGCACGAATCGATGCAAAGACATGGTCTCGGTTGTGAGCGTATTCTTGGCGTAATCCAAAAATAAACCGGCAGCTTCCAGCGAAAATGTGTTGAAACGTTGCGGATCGGCTGAAAATAACTCACGCAGCGTTTGTTTTTCGGTGGCAGCGTGATGGGCTTGCAAGGCTGAAAAAGTAGTAAGGGTAGCAACATCAGAGGTGATGCCAGCAGTATTATTGTGCGCAGTAGGGGTCATGTCCGTCGTCTCATGGCAGCTTTAGTGTGTATGACTATACAATCTTTATGGTAATTTCACTACAAAATTGTACAGATTATTCTTGGGTATGTGTTTCATATGCGCACGCCAGTTCGCTGCCCTTATTTGTGGACGGGCATCAAAGATGTGCCTCGGTAGAACAATTTTACGCAAGTTCTGACGTGTCTGTTGTCGTAGAATAACTGTTGAAAAATAACGACTCTTCTCTCTGTAGTGGGAATAAGAAAAATCCAGTAAATCAAAACAAGAACAATGATAATTTGTAGTAAAATTTCATTTTCACGGTATTTAAGCACTTATTTCGCATATCTATTTAGGATCTAACAATATGTCCATCCAAGCCAGCGTCGCCAAAGTTACCGAGCGCATCATTGCGCGCAGCCAGCCATATCGCAGTGCTTATTTAGCCCGTATCGAGATTGCCCGTCGCAAAGACGTACAGCGCGGCGCATTATCTTGTACCAATCTTGCGCACGGTTTTGCTGCTTTTCCTGTGAATGACAAATTGCGTCTCAAGCAAGATAAAGACCTCTCGGTCGCCATTGTGTCGTCTTACAACGACATGTTGTCGGCGCATCAGCCGTTCGAGCATTTCCCACAAATTATCAAAGACGCCGTGCGCGCTGCCGGTGGTGTTGCGCAGTTTGCCGGTGGCACGCCAGCGATGTGCGACGGTGTCACGCAAGGGCAGCCGGGCATGGAGCTGTCGTTGTTTTCACGTGACGCAATTGCGATGGCAACCGCCGTTGCACTATCGCACAACATGTTTGATGCCGCTTTGTATCTCGGTATTTGCGACAAAATCGTGCCCGGTCTGTTGATCGGGGCGCTGCATTTCGGTCATTTGCCAGCGATTTTTGTGCCGGGCGGTCCGATGACCAGTGGCATGACGAACAAAGAAAAAGTCAAAATTCGTCAGCTCTATGCAGAAGGAAAAGTCGATCGCGCCGGTTTGTTAGAGGCCGAATCGCAGTCCTATCACAGCGCCGGCACCTGCACCTTTTACGGCACCGCCAACAGCAATCAAATGCTGATGGAAGCGCTCGGCCTGCATCTTCCCGGCTCCGCTTTCATTACGCCGGGCACGCCTTTGCGCGATGCATTGACCGCAGAAGCCGGGCGTCAGGCGCTCAACATCACTGACCACAGCGGTAACTACCGCCCGGTCGGCCATGTCGTGAGCGAAAAAAGTATCGTCAACGCCATCGTCACGCTGTTGGCAACTGGCGGTTCGACCAATCACACCTTGCACCTGGTTGCGATTGCCAAAGCTGCCGGGATTGTGATTGACTGGAATGACTTTGATGCGCTCTCAGCTGTGGTCCCGTTAATTACGCGGATTTATCCGAATGGCGACGCCGACGTGAATCATTTCCACGCCGCTGGCGGTACCGGTTTTGTGATTCGCGAATTGCTCGATGCGGGTCTCATGCATGAAGACGTAACGACAATTCTGGGTGACAGTTTACGCGCCCATTGCGCTGAACCGTTTTTGGATGGCAAGGCGGTTGTCTTTAAACCGGCCCCGGAAAAAAGTGGCGATGACACTGTATTGCGCACCGCCGCTGCGCCGTTTTCCGCTGATGGCGGTTTGCGATTGTTGACCGGTAATCTGGGTCGGGCCGTGATTAAAATTTCGGCAGTCAAAAAAGAACATTGGATCGTGCAAGCTCCGGCAATCGTTTTCCATTCGCAAGAAGCCTTCATGAAAGCTTTCCGCGCCGGTGAGTTGGATCGCGACTTTATCGCAGTACTGAGTTTTCAGGGGCCACGCGCCAATGGCATGCCAGAACTGCATGCATTGACCCCGGCCCTCGGACTCTTACAAGACAAAGGTCGCCACGTCGCCTTGGTCACTGATGGCCGCATGTCAGGCGCATCAGGCAAAGTCCCGGCGGCGATCCACGTCACGCCCGAAGTCTTAGCCGGTGGCCCGTTGGCGCTGGTACGTACTGGCGACATGATCAAGATGGACGCCGAGCATGGCATTCTTGAAGCGCTGGTCCCTGCAGAAGAGTGGGCGCAACGTCAGGTCGAAGTCGTCAATTTGAGCGCTAACCAGGTCGGCATGGGGCGTGAATTATTTGCTGTGTTCCGTAACGCGATTAGTGCAGCAGAAGATGGCGCGACTATTTTTGACTTGCCGCCGGTGTTGGAACTGGAAACAGTGGTTGTTGCGTAGTCCCATCATTCAATTATTTTGACGAATATAAGAAAGCATCGATATGACATCTCACTATTTGTACGACAACGAAGTCCTCGACATCATGCGCACCTCCGCTGTGATCCCTGTCATCGCCATTGATGACATTGCCCACGCCGTTCCATTGGCGCGGGCGTTGGTTGCCGGTGGTATTCGCGTGCTGGAAGTAACGCTACGCACGGTCCACGGCTTAGCTGCCATTCGCGCAATGGCCGAAGTGCCGGGCGCGATTGTTGGTGTCGGCACACTTACTAAACCAGAAGAATTTGTTGCGGCACGCGACGCCGGTGCAGTCTTTGGCGTCTCGCCCGGCTTAACGCCAGCCCTGATCGCCGCGGCCAAATCCAGCGGCCTGCCTTTATTGCCGGGCGTGATGACGCCTTCAGAAGTGATGGCAGCGCGTGAAGCGGGTTTCCGTCAATTGAAATTGTTCCCGGCAGTTCCAGCCGGTGGCGTTGGCATGCTCAATGCCATCGCCGGACCGCTCGGTGATGTGATGTTTTGCCCGACCGGTGGCATCTCGCAGCAGACCGCTGCACAATTCCTGGCATGCAAAAACGTTGCTTGCGTTGGTGGGTCGTGGTTGACGCCTAAGGATGCGCTGGAGTCGGGCGACTGGGCGCGGATTACGGCGTTGGCGTTGGCGGCTAGTGGGTTGCGGGTTTCCTGATATTGATTTGTCGGTATGCGGTCAGCCTTGATTGACTGGTATAAAAAAAAGTCCCCTAGAGCGATCATCGAATCGCGGTAGGGGGCTTTTTTATAGTGGATGATTGTAAGTTATGCGTCGGCCAGCGTGGTCAGTGGTTGCACGTCGTCCGACTCCAGCGCTTGAAATTCAAGTCCGTCGATCTCTTGCAAAGACTGGCCTGCAATACCTTGCAAATCGCCATACATTCCAACCGTTGCACCCATAACGCGCTCTATCTGTTCTTCGCGCTTGGCCCATTGCTTCATGATCACCTTGCGCTCTTTGTCCAGATCTGTCTGCATGGAAGAAAATGCTTCGACGATGGCCTCAATGCGCTGGCGAAATCGTGGACCAGTCAGGTATTGATACACCATCTCGGTCTTAGTTTGCTGACCTTCTGAGACTTGCCGGGCCATACTCACTTGCAGCAGCGAATGGCGCAGCATCGTAGCCACAGGCAGCGCGGTGCGCGGGCTGGTCACCCAGACGCCATCGACGACATCGAAGGCTTCAACGCCTTTGGGCAACACCTGGCTCATCATCACGGCAATTTCGGCTTTCGCGGTGCGCTGATCTTCACGTAGCTTGCTTAGCCAGCCATCGCTCCAGTTCTTGGTGCGCTTGGATTCCCACAGGATCGTGCCGCAGGGCTGACCAGTCTGGCTTACCACGCGTTGCAGTACGTCGCCGCCAAATTCACCCTTGCCGACAGGTTCGATCACGTCAAACGGAAACTTCACGCGTAGTAGATTTTCCAGCTCCAATTCCTGCACTTCGCCCTGCAACTGTTGCGAGCCTTGCTCGGCCCGTTGTTTGAGCTCTTCGATTTTTTGCTGCATAGAGGCAATCGTCTGGTCTTTTTCCATGACCTTGAGCTTCAGTCCTTCTTCGGCCTCGCGTTTGGCTGAGACGCGTACTTCGCTCAAGCCATCTTGCACGCGTTTTTCGACGGTGAGTTCCAGTTCGCGTTTTTCATCGTCCAACTCACGCTGCTTCTTAATCAGCTCGGCCTGTGCTTTTTGGGCTTCGGCCAATTTTGCGTCGCGGGTTTTGAGTACTTCTTGCAGTTCAGTCAGTTCCAGCGCTTTGGCGTCTAGCTCTGCTGCGCTGGCTTGTTTGGCTTTCTTTGACTCTTCGGCCATCACGCGGCTACGTTCGGCTTTTAATTGCGCGGCGACCTGATCGGACACCTGCTCGTCCAGATTGCGTTTGGCTTCTGCGATTTGCTTTTCTTTTTCACGAATGCCTAGTTCGCGTTTGGCGATTTCATCATTCTTCTCGGCGATTTGTTGCTCGAACTGCTTGCGTGTGGCGGCGATTAACGGAGCCGCGAGCGATTCTGTTAGTTTGATTTCGGTCTTGCAATTCGGGCAGGAAATGGTCGGTTCTGTCATCGCTTACTCCGTGGATTTGAATGGATTAAGAATAAATTTGGATGTATTTTAGCCCTCAATAGACATTCCGGTAATAGCTTTTAATAAAGTCATTACTAGACTTTATCAAGAAAACTCTTTAGACTAAGCCCCTCTTTAAAAACCTTGCGCCACCCCAAAACGGCGTAGTTTTGTTTCGTGGCCTGCATCAGCGGGTCGTCCAACGCTCTGATAAATATCGGAGTTTCAGTAAATATCGAGATTTTCTCGCAATTCAGTTGCCGCCCCAATGCGGCAGTCGCCCTATTCTGAACGGTCCTTTCGGGATGTCAGAATGGGATAAATTAATTGACAGCTTTTGTCATGCTCGTGCGTTCTTGCATGCGCAGGTGTTTTCTGTGCATTGTATTTTGGAACGACTGGCAGTTAGGGAGAAAACATGGCCAATAGCGATCATAGCGCTCGTAATGCCATCGTCGGCATCGCCATCACAGTATTGGTGGTGGCGGGTATCGGCTGGACCGTCGGTATCAAGGCTATCGCGCATTATCAGGGTGATCTGGTGTATTACGCCATGCGTCACATGCAGTTAGTTGGCTGGTCGATGTTATTGGCCTTGGCCACTGGTTTGCCCGCCGGAATTTTGCTCAGCCGTCCGTTCTGTGCGCGGCATGCAGAAAAATTCATGCAGATATTTAATATCGGCAATACGATCCCGTCGATTGCTGTATTGGCGCTTGCGCTGGCATTTTTCGGTATCGGCGACAAGCCGTCGATTATTGCTTTGTGGCTGGCCTCGTTGTTGCCGATTGTGCGCAATACGTATGAGGGACTCAAACAAGTACCGCCCGCCTTGCGCGACGCCGCCAAAGGCATCGGCATGAAGCCTTATCAAGTCTTGTTTCGGGTCGAATTGCCGAATGCGATCCCGATTATCGTCGGCGGCATCCGTACCGCCCTGGCAATTAACGTCGGGACCGCGCCATTGTCGATCTTGATTGGCGGCGAGAGTCTTGGCAGTCTTATTTTTCCCGGTATCTATTTAAATAATCATGATCAGCTTTTGCTGGGCGCTACTGCGACGGCGTTGCTGGCGTTGATGCTTGACGCCATGGTTTCAATGGGCAGCAACGCTTATCTGCGCAAACGTGGTTTGTTACGTTAATCGACATTGTTGATACGTGTATTCGGATGCACCTTTTAGAAAGGATAGGCAGTATGAAAAATAGCAAAAAAAATAGTCTTGTAAAGATTCTGCTTGCGATGCTGTTCAGTATGTTGAGTGTGGCAGTAGCAACATCGGCGGCCGCAGCTACGCTGGTGGTTGGTGGCAAAAATTTTACCGAGCAGCTTATTTTGTCTTCAATGACGCAGCTATATTTGCAGTCTAAAGGCTATAGCGTGGACCTGAAAAACGGTCTCGGCTCAACTATTATGCGGCAGGCGATAGAAAGCGGTCAGCTCGATATTGTGTGGGAATACACGGGCGGATCGCTGATCGTGTTTCATAAGGTCTTTGATAAGCTCGATGCGGAGCAATCGTATGCACTGGTCAAAAAGCTAGACGCTGTTGAGCACTTAATCTGGCTTAATCCATCGCGATTAAATAATACGTATGCGTTGGCAGTGCCAGCCAAACGGGCCGAAGAAGACGGTCTGAAAACGATAGAAGATCTGGCCAATAAAATTGCCGCAGATCGCCAGAAAAATCCCGACGAAAAACATTTGTTTGGTGTTGATTTTGAGTTTGCCTCGCGCCCGGATGGTTTGGTGCCGATATCGGCTTTGTACGATATGCATTTTGATCGTAGCGAAGTTAAGCAAATGGATCCAGGACTGGTCTATACAGCGCTGCGCAACGATCAGTTGTATGTCGGGTTGACGTATTCTTCCGATGGACGTATTGAGGGCTTTAATTTGAAGCTACTAGAAGACAACAAACATTTCTTTCCTTTCTATACCGCCGCACCCATCGTACGTGAAGAGGTGCTTGCTGCGAATCCAAAACTGGCCGAACAGTTGAACGCTCTGGCGGCCACAATCGATACCCAAAAAATGGCTGAAATGAACAAGCAAGTCGATATCGATCAACAGCCGATAAAAAAAGTGGCTGAAGAATTTCTGCGTGCCGAAGGTTTACTGTGAGGACTACAGAATGACACTTTTTGATTATCTTTCCGGCGCATGGCCTGAGATATTGCATCTCACCGTGCAGCATTTAATGTTGGTTAGCATCGCTGTGGGTGTGGCTATTTTGGTCGGCGTGCCACTCGGGATTGTGATGATTCGTCATCCGGGACTGGCTAGTCCGATGCTGGGTTTGGCTACCGTGGTGCTGACGCTGCCGTCGATTGCTTTATTCGGTTTAATGATCCCGATATTCTCTCGTTTTGGGCAAGGACTCGGGCCATTACCGGCGATCACGGCTGTATTTTTATATTCACTGCTTCCCATCATGCGTAATACCTATTTGGCCCTTGATGGGATCGAGGAGGGCGTCAAGGAGGCTGGCATCGGTATTGGCATGACCTTCTGGCAGCGCTTGCGGTTAGTTGATTTGCCTTTGGCGGTACCGGTCATTTTAGGCGGCGTGCGTTCTGCCGTTGTGATGAATATCGGCGTCATGGCGGTGGCTGCTGTGATCGGCGCGGGCGGTTTGGGCGTGCTGATTTTGCATGCGATTAGTCAAAGCAATATGCAAAAACTCGTCGTTGGTGCGGTATTGATTAGTGTTCTGGCGATTGTCGCCGATGCGCTACTTCAGGCTCTGCAACGCGTACTTACACCGAAAGGGATGCAAAAATAATGATAGTTCTCGATAAGTTAAGCAAAGTTTTTACCCAAAAAGATGGTCTTAAAGTCAAAGCCGTCGACGAGGTCAGTTTGACGGTTGCAGAAGGCGAAATCTGTGTATTTTTGGGACCTTCTGGTTGCGGTAAGAGCACCACGCTCAAAATGATCAATCGTCTGATTGTGCCGACTTCTGGTCATGTGCTCTTAAATGGAGAGGACACCACTGGCATCGATGAGGTGACTTTGCGTCGCCATATCGGCTATGTCATTCAGCAAATCGGTTTGTTCCCGAACATGACCATCGAAGAAAATATTACGGTCGTGCCGCGCTTACTTGGGTGGGATAAAAAGCGCTGTCGTGAGCGGGCCATGGAGTTGATGGCGATGGTGGCGCTTGATCCCAAGCTGTATTTGAAACGTTATCCGCGCGAGTTATCCGGTGGGCAGCAGCAGCGTATTGGGGTGATTCGTGCTTTGGCGGCTGATCCTCCTGTGTTGCTGATGGATGAGCCATTCGGGGCGGTTGATCCGATTAATCGGGAATCGATTCAGAATGAGTTTTTTTTGATGCAGCGGCAGCTCAATAAGACGGTCATTATGGTGAGTCACGATATTGACGAGGCGATCAAGCTCGGTGACAAGATTGCGATTTTTCGGGCTGGGAAGTTGGTGCAGATTGATCATCCTGATACTTTACTGGCGCGTCCTAAGGATGAGTTTGTCGGGTCTTTTGTCGGGCAGGATGCGACCTTGAAGCGTTTGTTGTTGGTGCGGGCGGGGGATGCGGCGACTACTTCGGCGACAGTGCGCGATGATTCTACGCTGGCTGCTGCTTATGGGTTAATGGATGAAAATGATTATCGCTATGTGACGGTAACGGATGCTGATAATCATGCGATGGGGTTTGTTTTGCGCCGGGATGCGCGGGGGGCGCAGGGGGAGTGTGCTTCGAAAGTGAAGCCGTTTTTTGTGAGTGCTGCGCCGGACGAGAATTTGCGGGTGGTGCTTTCTAAGATGTATAAGCACAGTACTAGTTGGATGCCGGTGATGGATGAGGATGGGAGTTATTTGGGGGAGGTTACGCAGGATTCTATTGCGGATTATTTGAGTTCGGGGCGGACGCGGCGTTCTGGGGCGGTCATCGTTACTTAATGCTGTTACTACTCCGTGGAGGCTTGTCGGGGGCGGCCCGACAGCCAGTCCCTTTCTTTCGCTTCGCCAAAGGAAAGGAACC
>NZ_JBRIIQ010000131.1:0-8492 GCF_052976905.1 Glaciimonas sp. GG7
GTTTCGCAGCAAACCTCTCCATGATGTACACCGAACATCCATTCACAGACCGCTTCCAAGCCGCATCCCAAGACGGCTTCAAAGCAGTCGAATACCTATTCCCCTACGCCCACCCGGCAAAACAACTAAAAGACCAGCTAACCACCAACAACCTCACCCAAGCCCTATTCAACGCCCCCCCAGGCGACTGGGACAAAGGCGAACGCGGCATCGCATCGTTACCCGGCAGAGAAGACGAATTCAAACGCAGCATCGACACCGCACTCGAATACGCAACGATATTAGGAAACAACAAACTCCACGTCATGGCAGGTTTAATACAGCCAGACCAAGACCGCGCAAAACACCGCGCTGTCTACCTCAGCAACTTGGAATACGCAGCACACCAGCTAGCCCCCCACAACATCATGCTAGTGATAGAACCCATCAACACCCGCGACATCCCCGGTTTTTTCCTCAACCGCCAGGACGACGCCCAAGCCATCTGCGCCGAAGTCAACGCCGACAATCTCCGCGTCCAATTCGACCTCTACCATTGCCAAATAGTCGAAGGCGATCTGGCCGTCAAACTCAAACGCGACATGACCCGCCCGCACGCCGGGATCGGCCATATCCAAATCGCAGGCGTACCCGACCGGCACGAACCGGACCTCGGCGAAATCAATTATCCCTACCTGTTTGAATTGATCGACCAACTCGGCTACGACGGCTGGATCGGTTGCGAATATCGTCCCAAAGCTGGCACGTCAGAAGGCTTGCAGTGGCTCAAGCCGTGGCTATAACCATTCAACAAAGAAAGCATCCCATGCAAATAGTCATCACCGGCGGTGCCGGATTTTTAGGCCAGCGTTTAGCGCGTCAGTTATTGCAGCAAGGCAGCCTGCCAGACAACCACGGCCAACGCCAGACGATTAGCAAAATCGTCCTCGTCGATATCGTCGCCGCCAGCGGTTTTGACGACGCCCGGATTGAACAAATCACCGGCGACATCGCCGACCCGGCATTGCTGGCGCGCGCCATCACCACCGATACCGTGGCGATTTTTCATCTGGCGGCCATCGTCAGCGGTCAGGCCGAAACCGACTTCGCGCTCGGCATGCGTATCAATCTGGACGCCGCACGCTTGTTGCTGGAGCGGTGCCGTGCGTGCGGCCATCGTCCACGCGTGATCTTTACCAGCTCGGTGGCGGTCTTTGGTGGCGCGTTGCCAGCGGTGGTGCAAGACAACACCGCGCTCAACCCGCAATCGTCCTACGGCGCACAAAAAGCCATCGCCGAATTGCTGCTCAACGATTACAGCCGCAAAGGCTATGTCGATGGCCGCGTGCTGCGCTTGCCGACCATCAGCGTGCGGCCCGGCAAGCCGAATCAGGCGGCGTCCTCATTCGCCAGCGGCATCATCCGCGAGCCGCTGAATGGCGAGGCGGCGATCTGCCCGGTCGGTCCGGACGTGCGGCTGTGGTTGTTGTCGCCGCGCAAAGTGATCGCCTGCCTGATCCACGGTTATGCGCTTAGCGTGGCGGCGCTGGGAAGTAGTCGAACGATTAATTTGCCGGGGGTGTCGGTGACGGTGGGCGAGATGGTCGCCGCGCTCGGGCGGGTCGCCGGTGCGGAGGTTGCCAGTCGGGTTGAATGGCGGCATGACGCGGCGATAGACCGGATTATTTCTAGCTGGCCCGGGGCGTGGGATGCAACGCGCGCTGCGGCGCTGGGGTTTAGTAGCGACGCTAGTTTTGACGAGATTGTGCGGGCTTATATGGAGGATGATTTGACTGTGGCATGAATAGCTATGTGAATCCTGTTTGGCCGACGGCATGCATGCTGTCGGCCGGGTAGCTTAGTGATGCTCAATATCCTTGAGCATGGCGTCGCGCAGGATTTGATTGATACGGGTCTGATACCCCTTACCTTGAGAGCGTAGCCAAGCCAGTATGTCGGTATCGAGACGTACGGTTGTGGCAGCTTTTACGGGGCGATACAACGGATTGCGTACAGCCTTCTTGAAGAATTCATCATCCAGTTTCGGGATATCTGAGTAATCAATTTCTGCATCGCTCATCGCGTCCAATTTGCCCCAGTCGGTGCCGGGTGTTTTCATGTCGGCAGTCGGCTTAGTGTGCTTGTTCTTCATAGCGGTTCCTTTCTGATCGATCGGCTTTTCGTGCCGAGATAATGCGAATGACTTCCTTCTGCTCTTCAAAACGTACTGTGTGGGCAACCAGCGCTACCAGTGTCTGCCCGATACGTCCAATGGTCTGCTAACGCTCCTCACCGTTCTCGATGCGGTCTTGCCGCATCAGTGCAAAAGGGTCGTCGAACACCTGCGTCGCCACCTCGAAAGTCAGATGATGCTTGTGCAGGTTGGACAGATTCTTTGTTTCATCCCATTCAAATAATGTCATACGTAAATGTTAGTACAAAATTGTTGTCGTTGATGAATTGTAGGCTAAAACTGCACATCGGAGCTAAAAAGTTTTAGCAACTGTTATCGGGTTATTCGCAGTTTCAATCAAGAACCCATTTGAGTAGAGCCTGCCAACTTTTAAATCCCCTTGGTGCGGCTCGATAGCGCGTCTATACTTCTGCATCGCGATTAAGGGTCAGCCCATGAACTCACCAAAAACCTCCTCTCATCTCCCCGTTATCCTGACCGGCGACCGGCCTACCGGCCCGCTGCATCTCGGTCATTTCGTCGGCAGCCTGCGCAATCGGGTTGCTTACCAAAGTACTTATCAGCAATTCATCATGCTGGCCGACGCGCAAGCGCTGACCGACAATATGGATGACACCGGCAAGGTGCATCGCAATGTGGTTGAAGTGGCGCTTGATTATCTGGCGGTCGGGATCGATCCGCTGCAATCGACGATCTTTATTCAGTCGCAGATTCCAGAGCTGGCCGAGCTGACGTTTTATTATTTAAATCTGGTCACGGTGGCGCGTTTAGAGCGCAATCCAACGGTCAAGGAAGAGATCCGCCTGCGTGGTTTTGAGCGCGATATTCCGGCGGGGTTTTTGACCTATCCGGCTAGTCAGGCGGCTGATATCACGGCGTTTAAGGCGATTTTGGTGCCGGTCGGCGAAGATCAGATTCCAATGATTGAGCAGACCAATGAAATCGTGCGCCGCTTTAACCGTGTAGCAGGGCGTGAGATTTTGATCGAAGCCAAGGCCTTAGTGCCAGAAATCGGGCGTTTGCCGGGGATCGATGGCAAGGCCAAGATGAGCAAATCGCTGGGTAATACCATCAATCTTGGCGCAAGCGCGGATGAGATTCGGGCAGCGGTCAAGAAGGTCTATACCGATCCTCTGCATCTGCGCGTAGCTGACCCGGGCCATCTTGAAGGCAACGTGGCCTTTTTGTATCTGGATGCGTTTGATCCCGATCAGGCGGGGCTAGTGGACTTGAAGGCGCATTACGTGCGCGGTGGTCTGGCCGACAGCATCGTCAAGGTGCGGCTGGAGAATTGCCTGCAAGAATTGCTGGCACCGATTCGTGCGCGTCGGCAGGAGCTGGAGCAAGATCGCGGCACGATTTTGGAGATGCTCAAACGCGGCACGGAGACGGCGCGGGAAGTCGCGGCACAGACCACGGCTGAGGTGAAAGCGGCGTTGGGGTTGCGTTATTTCTAGGACGTATTGAGATTGTCAGGACTATCATGATGTTAAACAGGCCCTGACAAGACGGAAAATGATATGACCAGCCAAGTAAAGTCTGCTGATGCACAATTGACAACGGGTATATGGACCAGAGCAAGCGAAGACGCACTCGTGAAGCGCTGCATCCATGCTGCGGACCAAAATAAGCCTGCGGCAAGCGCGGATGAGGCCGATATATTTCGCTTGGTGGCGCAATTGGTCAAGACCCGATATCCCATTGTTGCGGCGGCATTAGAGAGGTCCACAAAAGCCTACTTCGATGCGCATCAAGCGCTGCAACCGCGCTCTTTTCCAGAAGTAGTCGAGGCGGGCCTCGTGCGTGATCTGCCGCGTGTTCGCCATCTTTTAGAGCGTCAACTTTCCGGGGTACATACATGGTAGCGAATAGGCGTTTTTATACCGATACCGACCTCGCAACAGGTCTGGTACAACTGGTCAAAAAGCTAGGCGAAAGTCTGGACTTGAAGCAGCAAGTCAAGATGTTCATTGCCGGCGGCATGGCGACGCATCTGTATACGGCGAGCAGGGTGACGATGGATGTGGATGCGGAGTTCTCAAAGCGATTTTTAGTGCCATCAGATCTCATCATCGAAACAGCAGAAGGCAATGTGCTGTATCTGGATGCGGCTTACAACAGCACGTTTGCGCTGATGCACGAAGACTATCAACAGGATGCGATCAGGGTTCCCATCGACACAGACTATATTGAAGTCTATGTGTTGAATCCAGTGGACCTCATTGTCAGCAAAATTGCGCGGTTTTCAGGCCCTGATCGCGGTGATATTGAAAACTTAATTGCGCATATGGGCGTGACAGCTGATGAAATACAGCATCGTGCCAGCGAGGCTTTGGGCGGGTACATCGGTAATATGAGTGCTGTGAAAATGCATCTCGAAGAGGTTCTTCAGATCGCCCGACATCATCAGGATACTGATGAAAAAAAACAAGGTTCATGAGGCAACGCGCCTTCTTCTTAGTTAAACACCGCCTCATACAAAAAACCCATACCAGCACGCCCCACAGGCACCAGAAAAATATCTGTCTCACCGATTGCCGCATGGTGCAGCCCATAGATTTTCTGCTTGAACATCACCGCCGAGTCATTGCGAAATAACAAGCTAAATGGCGCACGCGTCATGCTGATAACAGCGCCTTCAACAACAGCGCCGGAGCCAGCCAATGCTTGTGCTTCGGTCAGCACAAAACAGGTATTTCCTTCGTCAGGACAAACAAAATTGTCATTCACCAGCGGGGTGAAGAGTTCTAGCGTGAGCATCGTCATATTTTTATACTAAGTTGGTGTTCATCGAATGGATTCAGAGCGTCGCCTGCCAGCGCATCAGAGTATGCGACCCGGTGGTGTCAATGGCAGTGAAGCCGAGGCGATCGTATAAACGCCGTGCGGCGGGGTTGCGTTGATCGACGTTCAATTGCAGCGGCAGGCCTGCGGCTTGCGCCATTTTCTGAGCATTCGTGATTAGCAGCGATCCGATGCCGCTGCTACGCCACTCGGGAGCCAGGCTGATATCGATGATATGAAATGCTGGCGCTTGCCGCAGCAGATACAAGCGTCCGATGGGGACCGTACCTTTGATAATCAACCAAAAATCAGCAAGCGGAAAATGGGTCAGATAGTGGCGATGTTGCAGCGCGAACTGACTATCGAGAAACGCCTGTTTTTGTGCGGTCTGCCAGGGTACTAAGGCCATTTCCGCAGCGCGTAGCTGACGACAAAGAACCCGCAGATAGTCCATATCTGCGGGTTTGCAAGGACGCAGCGCGATGTCGGGCTGGTCTGGCAGGAACGAGATTTCAGGGATTGCGCTGACCGGGAAAGTGGGAGGCGCAAGCTGGCTGAAATCAGTCGAAGGACGGGTATTCACCGTCAATTGCAATGCAAAAGTTTAACGCTAACAGTGGTTGGCGATTTTCGTGCGCCAGGCTAGTTCCGGCGCTGCCTATCGTTTTACCCGCAAAGGTTACCCCGGACGTTGCGACTGATGCAAACGTAACGGCATTGCTGGGCGTGGATATACAACCATTGTTGACCGGTATCGCCTGCGGGTTATCCACTACGGCGAAAATGTTCATTGAATGCGTGTGCGATGGCATCTGCTCTGGCGTCAGGACGACCGCTTCTTGACCAAAGGTTTTCCCAATGGTGCGTGGCGTCAGATTGTTGCCTGTTCCCTGGCCGCAAGCAGCGCGGCTGACCAAATTGGGCAACATAAAAGTGCTGCTTCCATTGCCGCCGTAAGTGGTGCCGATCAACGCAAACAGTGCGGGGTACTGGCTAGTTTGCAGGGTGGCGCCGTTGCACGCCATCCAGTTCTGGGGCACGTAATTAAAGCCGAAAATCTGAATTTCACCTATGAATGGGTCGGACAAAATATTCTCCTCATCTGATAGTAATGGTGTGTTAACTGACAAACATTCTGATTGTTATTGCTGCGACGGATAAATCCCTTGCCAAGCAATACAAAACGACACAGCCAGTGTCGGCATCATATTTTCATGCGGCAGGTCATTTCCGCTGTTGGCGTTTGCCCCGGCGGCCATCACATAAGGTGTTACTGATGCGGGAACGGTGTTGCCGTACATTGATTGGCTAGCAACTGAGGCACCTAGTTGTTGTGTTGTACCAGGTGCGGCAGTATTGGCGGTGGTGCTCGTCACGTTATACGAATGGCTATGCGCTGGCATAGCTGCTGTGAGCACAGTGACGGTTTCGGTACCGCCCGTCTGAGCCATTACGCGCGTCGTCAAGCCTGAGCCAGTACCTTGATGTATAGGTACCTGACCACGCAAGTCGGGTAAGCCAAAAGTGGTGCTATTGCCGCCATAAGTCAGGCCGAGCAGTGTGTATAGAACTTCGTATTGCTGAATACTTTGCATGCTGCCGTCGCAGGCAAACCATCCATTCGGAATGCGTGAAAAGGCGAACAGGCGAATCTCGCCTACATAGGGTGTGGTCATGACGGTATTCCATTCATGGTTGGGGGAGACATTGGGGAGGGCGGTTAACTGCGTGACGGATAGATGCCGGATAGACAGATGCTGAAGTTAACTACCTGAAATGGTTGCATGTTGTTGTGTGAACCGCCACCGCCAATATTGCCAATGGTGGCCGAAGCCATGACTACCTGGGGACCCGTAGCTGGCGCATAGAGTGGACTACTGTTGCTGGTGCTATAAAAGTGATTGGTTGGGTTTCTGCCGACAGTGGTTACAGTCGATGCATTAGCTGCATGACTGTGTGTTGGTAATTGTGCCTGCGCCAGCGTAACGTTTTCTACGCCGACCATATTGCCCTCGCCATAGACCGTTGGTTGCCAGTTCGTATCGACTGATTTGCCAGAGCTTACGGGTGTACGACCCCGCAGGTCCGGCAGACCAAAAGTGGTCTTGCCATCGCCGCCGTACATCACTCCTAGTAGTGAATAGAGCGCCTGATATTGCATGATCGGTAAAATTTGCCCATTGCAAGCAGCAAATCCCCTTGGTGCAAAGCTAAAGCCGCTCAGCATGATTTGTCCCAGATAACTATCAGACATATAAAAATCTCCCGAATAAATAAATGAACAGCATGGGCATCGACAGTCATGTCGATTGTATTAATATTACAACAATCAGTTTACTTATTGGAAACTATATATTGATATACTTGCATAATTATCATATTTTAGTATGCGATTATTTTATTTAAAATTTCTTCAAAAAAAATAATAAATCGTACATTTGAACCGTTCATAAAAGCGGTCACCATAAAAAATACCAGGGAGTTTTAATGTTGTTATTCGCGTCCGGTAATGACGGCTTTTCCGTTCCATCGTCTTCTACTGCAACGTCAGAGCAGAGCACGACAAGACCGGCACGGTCAATATGCGCTTCGGTCTGGTGCGTTCGTACTTTGTTTTGTTTGTTATTGACCGTCATGTTTGGCTGGTCTGACGCGGCCCTTGCAGCATGTTCGCCTCAAAGCTATCCGGGCACGATGGCTGCTGGCGGTGCTTGGCAAATTAGCATAAAGTCATGTGCGGCATGGGGTTTTAGCTCAGTAATTTCACCACCATTGCACGGCAAGCTATTCCAAGGGGATGTTAATCCTCTATACAGCAGTAATAGTGGCATTTATAGCCTCGCCAATAGCGATGCCAGCGCTAAAATTACTTATGTCAACGATGGCCTCGGCGCTCTATCAGATAGCTTCAGTCTGTACGATGCAAATGACGGCATCACGATCATTCTATTTTCGGTCGTAATCGGTCCTGCTGGTCCTACTATCACCTTGTCACCCCCACAAGCTGCCTTGTCTGCTGGGATCATCACTGTGGCATACAGCCAGACCATCACAGCTGCCGGCGGTACAGCGTCCTACACTTATACGGCTACAGGCCTCCCAGCCGGATTGACGTTGGATTCATTAAGCGGTGCGCTGAGCGGCACGCCGACGGCAGTCGGGACATCCAACAATATTGCTGTCACGGCGCAGGATGCCAATCACTTCAGCACTACTAAGACGTATTCTTTGGTGATTGCAGCAGCACCGACAATAGTCGTCACGCCAACCCCGGCGACCTTGATGGGCGGAACTGCGAATGTGGCGTATACCAATAACTTCGGGGCCTCTGGCGGTACAGCGTCCTACACTTATACGGCTACAGGCCTCCCAGCCGGATTGACGTTGGATCCATCAAGTGGCGTACTGAGCGGCACGCCGACGGCAGCCGGGACATTCAACAGTATTGCTGTCACGGCGCGGGATGCCAATAACTTCAGCACTACTAAGCCGTATTCTTTGGTGATCGCCGCACCGACCATAGTCGTCACGCCGA
>NZ_JBRIIQ010000132.1:0-8275 GCF_052976905.1 Glaciimonas sp. GG7
CTCCGACTCAGTAGTTCTATGCCGAGTACCACGGACAAGCACGAATCGATGTTACGACGGACCAGCCAGTTGTATCCGAGCACAGCTGGCACTGCTACTGCCAGACCGATAGCGGTCATGATCAGCGCTTCTCCGACCGGGCCTGCGACCTTGTCGATAGAGGCTTGACCGGCGATACCGATGGCTGTCAACGCGTGATAAATACCCCAGACCGTGCCGAACAAGCCGACAAACGGCGCTGTTGAGCCGACCGTCGCCAGTACTGCCAAACCATCTTGCAAGCGAGTCTGGACTTTTTCGGTTGAGCGCTGGATCGACATCGTGATCCAGGTATTGAAGTCGATGCGTTCCAGCAATGCACCGTCGTGATGCTCAGTTGATTTAATCCCGACTTCGGCGATGTAACGGAAGGCGCTACCGGTTTTTAGCGCATCGGTCGCGGCTTGCACCGACGGACTTTTCCAGAACTTGTTGCGTACTTCACGGGCTTGAGCGCCCATGCGGTATTGGTCCAGCAGTTTGGTGATCGTGACGTACCAGCTACCCATCGACATCAGGACTAACAGAATCAATACGCCGCGTGCGATGAAGTCGCCGCCTTTCCATAATGCGTCCAGACCGTAAGGGTTATCGACAACAACTTTTGATGTTTCCTCGGTGGCGATAAGGCCTGCCGGGATGGATGCCGCTGCCGTGGCTGCGGGCGTTGAAACGGCTACCGGATCGGCGGCAAATGCTGGCGTAGTCAGGACTGGTCCAACCATCGCAAGCGAAATCAAGGCCGCTGACAACAATGCGGATACATATCTCTTCGTATTCATATTTTCTCCAATTAGAATTATTAGGACTTACGCAAAATCGCCCCAGCGGCGTTGTGCTGTCCTTGCCGTACTAGCGTACTGTCTGCGTCTGCACGCCTTGCTGGGACGGTTTTGCGTAAGTCCTGCTTAGGTCATATCAACTATTTTCTACAATCTGCCGCTTAATCCAGCTTCCAGACATACTGCAATTTCGCCGTAGATTGCTCCGGTTTTCCTTCAAAGCTCCCGGGCTTGAATTTGCACAGGCTCAACGCGCTACGGGCTGCGTTATCGAGATTTTTCGAGCCGCTCGATTTTTCTACCTTGGACTCGATCACCTGACCATCGACGCCAACCAGAAATTGCAAAAACACCGTGCCAGTTTCTTCGGCCAGCAAGGACACGCGCGGATACTTCGGTTTCTCACAGGCACGCGAATCGACGACGGCGGCGATATGCACCGCTGCCACTGCTGCCGGGGCCGGTGCTGCTGCCTCGGCCTTTTGCGCCGTTGGCATCACCGGGTTATCGGGCTTCACTGACGACACCGCTGAGATCGTATTTTGTTGCGGCTGCTGCTGTACCTGAATTTCCGGCGGCGGAATAAAGGGTGGCGGTGGTGCCAGCAGTTTCGGCGGCGGTGGGGCTACCGGTTTTTCTGGTGGCGGCGGTGGCGGTTTAAATTCATCGACCAGCTTGGTTTCGATCGGCTGCTTGATGACTTCGACTACTTTGCGCGCCAACCCGGTCGCCAGCGCATAGACGATAAAAATGTGAAACAAGACGACCAGAGTGACGCCAATATATTTTTTTGCAGGTACTTGCTCAGTGTCTGAAAAATGCATGTTTGTCTCCTTTTTTTGTAAATACTGTCGCTATTCGGTGCATGTCCGGCGCTCAAGCCACATCGTCCCCCACGAGGGTAATGTGACCATATCGGTCACATACTTTTCGGAGAGGCAATCAAACCAGAGTGCCGCTACGTTGTTATTGATTGCAAGCAGATCAAGGGTCACATCCTGTTGAGAAAAGTTCGACAGTGCGATGAACTGCTCCCCTCGTTTGAGCGCTAACACCGCAGGGTGGCCGCTGACGATCAACTTTCTTGGCACGTCCGCAGCGAGTGTGTTTTGGCGTTGGCGCTGCTGCGTCATGCTGCGTATCGCGGTAAATACTTTCCCTGCGGTGAGATCCGTCGAGGTGCGCTGTGCATGTCGCTTTTCATCCCAATGCGGACGTTGCAGCCAGCGACTATCGATATTGCGTGCTGCCAGACTGGCTTCGGAGATATCATTTTCCAACGCCATTTCGTCACCCATGTACAGCAGGGGTAAGCCGCCGAACGATAACGCCAGACCGTAGAGCAGCATCATGCGGCGTTGCGCCAGATCAACATCTGACGTCGTGCGGGCGCGCTCAAATCCCACCAGACTCGATGTCATGCCGTTGGTGCCATGCGCGGCAAGTCCCGGACTAGTCTGAAACGCTGTGCCGCCGGAAAAACTGGTCGGATCGGTCCCGGCAAAAAAAGCCGATACATTCGCCAGTCGATTGTTATCGGGGTCGATTCCGGCCAGTTCAGGGCGTAGTACATTCCAGCCGATATCATCGTGACAGCGCACATACGTCAGCCAGCTCCCAGCAGCCGGTAAGGCTGGCGTGGCGTCGATCACACGGCTGAGCACATCGATGCGCTGCTCGGCCAATGCGGCCCAGCCCGCCGCCATCAAACTGCTGTGATAGGCCAGATGGCACTCACGCCCACGGCCCTCGTCCTCGCCGAAATAAGCTGGCAGTTCCGTCATCGGCACAATCGCTTCTGCCTTGAGCAATACGCCGGGGGCAGCGATTTCGGTGATGCAACGCAGTACCTGCAAAATCCAGTGCGCTTCCGGCTGATTCATGCCGTTGGTGCCTTCGCGCTTCCACAAGAAGGCGGTTGAGTCGAGCCGAAATACTTCAATGCCGCGATTGGCCAGACCCAATAAGGCGCTGACCATCTCGCTCAAGACTGCCGGATTGGCGTAATTGAGATCCCATTGATACGGATAAAAAGTAGTCCAGACCCAGGCTTGCATCTGGCCAGACCAGGTAAAGTTGCCGGGCGCTGCCTGCGGAAATATCTGCACCAGCGTCTGCTCGAACTGATCCGGGATGACGCGATCTTTAAACAAGTAAAAGTAGTCTTGCAGTCTGACGTCGCCGCCTGCTGCACCCTGCGCCCACGCATGATCGTCGGCCACATGATTCAAGATGAAATCGGAACACAGACTGATACCGGCTGTGCGTAGTTGCGCCGTCAGTGCTTCCAGATCCGTCATGCTGCCGAGGTGCGGCGCGATATCATCAAAACTGGCGACCGCAAAGCCGCCGTCGTTTTCGCCAGCGCGTGCACGCAAAAAAGGCAGCAGATGCAGGTACGTAACACCCAGCTCTTGCAGATGCGCAATCCGTTGGGCGACGCCATTGAGTGTTCCGGCAAAGCGATCGGCATAGGCGCTGTAACCGAGCATGGATTGCGCCAGAAACCAGTCCTGCTGATTGACACGTTCAGTATCCTGCGTGCGCAATGCGACCGGGCGAGCGGCATGCAAGCGTGCTACCGCCTCCATCATGTCGCCAAACCAACTTGCAAAATTATCCCGACTTCCGTAGAGCTGAGTGAGGCGCTGCAACAGTAACGGCGACTGTGCAGCAAAGCGTTGCGTGACTTCTGCGTGCAGTTCTGCCGGCAGTACTGCCAGCATGCGAGATAGAGCGGAATAGGCAGCGGAAGAGGCAATTGTCATGGAATGTAATATTCAGTCGTGCGGTGCTACGTTAAAAAACAGCCGCCCCCGGACATCGCAAAACGACGATTACCGGACCATTACTGGCACATCAGCGGACCAAACAAGAGGATGAAATGAGATGAAGCACTCACTACCTCCGGCCAGAAGGTAGTGAGTTCAGGGTGTGGCTAGTTAAAACGCGTATTTCAACGACACTTTGGCGGTACGGCCATTGATAGAGCGGGCCGCATTACGGTCGTCTTCCATCTCGGTGTAGCCAATCTTGTTGAACAGATTATTGACAGTGAAGGCGATGCTGGCTCTGGCATCGAAGGCGTAGCTGGTGAACAAGTTGACGACCGCAAACGCAGGCAGAATCTTAGTATTCGCATTATCTGCAAATGACTTAGTGGTGCCGATCACGCTGGCACCGACGATGGCATCGCCAAAACTGTATGACGGTGCAACCTGATACACAACGTTAGCCTGACGACGTGGTGCATTGCCTATTGTTGCAGCATCGGCAGCAGCTGCCCCAACGATTCTGGCGTGGGTGTAAGTGACGCCACTGTTGATGCGGAATCCGCCGATGCGATACGCGGTTTCTAGCTCGACGCCTTTACCATCGTAGCGATTAGAGGTGAACTTTTGCGAGGTCAACTCGTAATTGCTTTCATCCGTCTTGGCCTGAAACACGGTCATGAAGGTGCTGAAGTTGCCTTGCTTCCATTTCAGGCCGACTTCATTTTGCTTGACTTCGTTGAGCGGTATCGGCGTCGACCCATCCACCGGAATACTGCCTAGCAAAATACGGTCTGCATTGAAAGACACGCCATCGCTGATGCGGGCAAATGCCGCAAGATTACTGGTAATGCGATAGTTTGCACCGATCGAATACGAGGTATTGCTCTTGCGATAATTGACGATCTGCGCCGGCGACAATGGATAGACGCCAGTTGGCGCGGTGTTGACGATGCCGGAGACTGTCTGACGATCAAAACGCATACCGCCATCCACATTTAAGGCACCGAGTTCCAGCCCGGTATTGAAGTACGGCGAATTCATCTTGTACTTCAAGTCGTAGGTACGCTCACAGCATCCGCCGAAAGCCACGCCTTCAAAACCGGTCGTGTTAGCGCCGTTTGCCAGCAACGCAGGCTGACTGCCAGTCGCTTGCATCAGATAGCTATTGAAGTTCCAGGTGGTGGCAACGTTTTGTTGGTTGGTTGACAAACCGACGACCGTTGTGAGCTTGGCAGCTTCTGTGAGCTGAAATACTTTGGAGACTTTCAGCTCATTGGCGGTGTTGCCCAAATCGTCGAGCGAAGTGTTGAACACAACCGGGTTAAATACCAATCCGGTGTATGCCTGTCCTTTGTTGGGGCCGGTTGCATAGGTCGTTCCAGCGGCTGCTGGTGCAACATTGTCTGCCGGGAAAACGCCGATGAATCTGCCGCTGTTGCTGGTTTTACGGAAGTTTTCGCTCACGGTCCAGCCGTCACCGACTTTAAACGCGCTTTCGAAACCAAACGCATTGCTCACTACGTGTAGGCCGTCGTTGACATTAGTGGCGACGCGGTTACCGTTACGGTCGAGCACGATATCTTTGATCCAGTAAGGCGAATAAAAGCTAGCCGTGCGTGGATCGATGCCGGGGATTTCCGAGATAGTACGGTTTTTACTGCCCGGGGTGCCGCTGAGCATGACAGGAACCGGCAAATCAGTCGGAGTCTTATCATCCAAATGTTTGAAGTTCAGGCGGATGAAGCCGTTGTCGAACTCATGCGTGATATTGGCTCTGATCTGGCCGCCATCTTCCATCGTCACACCGGCTGGACGCGCGCCATCGCCACTACGATAGAAACCACCGACAAAAAAGCGCGTTTTGTCTGTTATCGGGCCGCCGTAGTCAAAATCGTAGCGCATCTGATCAAAACCGATGCCCTTGGAAATGCCGATACTGCCGCCTTTTTCTTCACCGGTTTTGGTAATGAAATTGATGATGCCGCCCGGGGCGTTGGTGCCAAGTACGGACGATGCGCCGCCGCGAACGACTTCGATGTGATCCAAGCCGCCGTCAACGCGCATGAACGAGTCTGGTGTTGCAAAATTCAAATCACCGTTTTGTAGAATCGGTAAGCCGTCTTCCTGGAATTGTACGTAGCGGGCACCGCCAGCTGAAATCGGCACACCGCGCACGGTGACGTTGGCATTGCCTTCGCCGCCGGAGGATTCAGAACGTACACCAGGAATCGAGCGCAATACTTCGGCAGCACTGGTCGGTGCGGCCATCTGAATTTGCTCTGCATCCATGGTACTGATGGAGACGCTGGCTTTCATTTTGGTGGTGCCGACAGGGGTGCCGGTGACGATGACTTGATCGAGATTGACGGCATTGCCTTTGTCGGCTTTGTCCACACTGACGTCGGACATGATGGCCGGATCGATTGCCTCCGCTGCTGGGATGGCTTCCTGTGCGTAAGCCGCTCCGAGTTGAAGTACTGCTAGCGAAACAGCTGCAGCGAGGCGTGTAAGTTGCATAGAACGTGATTTCATAGTCTCCCCTTTTATGATTTAGCTTTCCTTAGGAAAGCGAAAATTTATTGTTAGTTTTTAAGTACAACCCTGCTGTGCGCCTTTGCAATCCGAGACAACGTACATTTTCAGTGTTGGTGGATTGTAATCGCTTTTAAAAATCATTGCAATCGATTGCAATGATTTTAAATTTTGCATTGCAGCAGATATTTTTTTGCTAAATTAGTATCGGTTTCAACAGTGATGACGGAAAGTTTATATACAAAAGCAGAGCTATATTTACAATTAAAATATGATTATTCTATAGCTGAATCGAGGATTTCTTCGCAGCAAGATTGATGCGCCCTGAATTTTAAAAGAATGTGTCATCGACTACGAAAATGCTGCAATACAACATGAAATACTTGGTTAAATGTCTGGAAATATTCACGTTACTGCAATCGTTTGCATATAGCGTGCTTTATCCACGTGAAATGTTAATTCAGTGCATGAATCGAGGCATGAAACTCCCCTCTTTCCGTGTAGACTTGTCGGCTTTGCTAAGAACAATGTGGACGTAATGGTAGACAAGAAACAGCAAGAACCTCAGGAGTCGCGCACCTCCGTTGCAGAGCGGCGACGCCTGCAAATGGCGGACATCGCCCGCTTGGCTGGCGTCTCCACTTCAACCGTATCGCGTGCGCTCAATCAAAGTTCTCTGGTCAATGAAGAGACGCGCACCCGAATCGAAGAGTTGGCGCGCTCACTGAACTACTCAATCAATATCGGCGCTAAAAACTTGCGGCTTGGGCAGAATCGAACGGTTGCCGTTGTCGTGCCCTACGACACGCAGACGCAACAGCATTTGTCGGATCCGTTCTTCCTGAGCATGTTGGGCAGTCTGGCCGATGCCCTCACCGAGCAAGGTCTGGACATGCTGCTCTCACGGGTAGACGCTGAGCGGCTCGACACCGCAGCGCAGTTCTACGATGCTGGCCGCGCCATAGGGATCATCCTGATCGGACAATGGCGCCATCATGATCAACTCAATGAACTGGCCTCACGCAAGGTGCCGATGGTGGTGTGGGGGGCGCAATTGCCGCAACAGTTGTACTGCACGGTCGGCAGCGACAATGTGGTCGGCGGGTTTCTGGCGACCGACCATTTGCTGGCGTTGGGACGCCGTAAGATCGTGTTTTTCGGCGATACGATCCTGCCAGAAGTCGCGCAGCGATTTGAAGGCTATCGCAATGCCTTGAGCAAGCACGAGGTGGCATACGATCCGGTCCTCACTGTTCCTGTCACGTTCATTGCCGAAAGCGCACAAGATGCCGTGCGGGATCTATGCCAACGCGGCGTAGCATTCGATGCCATTTTTGCCTGTAGCGACTTGCTGGCGATGACGACCATTAATACCCTGCGCGAGCAAAATCTGCGCGTCCCGGAAGATGTGGCGGTGGTTGGCTACGATGATATTGAGCTCGCTAGCTACTTTCACCCACCCCTGACCACGATCCGCCAGCCGATGCAAAGTGCCGGGAAGACGTTGGTTGATGCTTTGTTGTCTCAGATGAATGGAGAGCGGATTAAGCCGCTGCTGTTGCCTACGGAATTGATTGTGAGGGCAACGAGTAGGTAGTTGGTGTCGGGATGTGCTGATAGCTAAAATGAACGTTAATCCACGCTGCTGGGGCGATCATGCAAACAATTAACATACACAATGCTAAAGCCAATCTTTCGAAACTAGTAGACGCGGCTGCCAGTGGCGAAGAAATCATCATCCCCAAAGCCGGTATGCCCACCGCTCGGTTGATGCCGATGCAAAGCGAAAAAGTTGTTCTGAGTTTTGGCAGGTTAAAAGGGAAAATTCGCATCGCCGACGATTTTGATTCGCCTTTGTCGGATGGCGTGATTGCCAGGTTCGAGGGTTGTTAATTCGCCACTAATACGCCACTTTTGGCAGTCGGATCATACGGCATTACCTGACAGGCACTCTTATCTCCAAACGCCCCACCGCCAACACCCGTTTTGCACCAACCCGGTTACGAAAACCCCAATCCCCTCAATCTCTGCCTCAATCACATCTCCGGGCTGCAAAAACCGGCCATCTTCCAGACCAACTCCACAAGTCGATCCGGTAAAGATCATGTCGCCCGGCTTAAGTTGAACACGCGCATCCAGCGAGCCGAG
>NZ_JBRIIQ010000133.1:0-8226 GCF_052976905.1 Glaciimonas sp. GG7
CGACTCAGTAGTTCTATGCCGAGTACCACGGACAAGCACGAATCGATATTTGGCCATGATCGAGCCGCCGCGTGAGACGATGCCGGTTAAGCGTTTAGCCGTCATCGGAACGTATTGCAAACGCACGCCAGCATGGATCGTAAAGTAGTCAACGCCCTGCTCGGCCTGCTCAATCAAGGTGTCGCGGAAAATTTCCCAGGTCAGGTCTTCGGCCTTGCCGTTGACCTTTTCCAGCGCTTGATAAATCGGCACAGTCCCAATCGGTACTGGCGAGTTGCGGATGATCCATTCGCGGGTTTCGTGGATGTGTTTACCGGTCGATAAATCCATGACGTTATCGCCGCCCCAACGGATCGCCCAGGTCATTTTTTCGACTTCTTCGCCGATCGATGAGGTGACCGCTGAGTTGCCGATATTGGCGTTAATCTTCACCAGAAAGTTGCGTCCAATAATCATCGGCTCGACTTCAGGATGATTGATATTGGCGGGAATAATCGCGCGACCGCGGGCGATTTCTGAGCGCACGAATTCTGGCGTAATTTCCTTTGGAATACTCGCGCCAAACGATTGGCCGGGATGTTGACGGCCCATCAAATCGGCCAGCCGGTTGCCCATCGGGCCGGAGGCTTTTAACTCTTCCAGATATTCCTGACGACGCATGTTTTCGCGGATGGCGACATATTCCATCTCCGGCGTGATGACGCCTTGACGCGCATAGTGCATTTGCGAGACGTTTTTACCGGCTTTGGCGCGGCGTGGTTTGCGTTGTAGATTGAAGCGCAACTCGGCTAGTTTTGGGTCATTGAGGCGTTCTACGCCATAGTCGGAAGTGGGTCCGGCTAATTCGTCGGTATCGTCGCGCTCAACGATCCACGGCGTGCGCGGCGTTGATAAGCCGGAGCGGATATCGATCTTTACATCCGGGTCTGAATACGGCCCCGAGGTGTCATACACATAAATCGGTGGATTTTTTTCCGCGCCGAACGAGGCTTCGGTATCGGATTGCGTGATTTGGCGCATCGGCACACGAATATCCGGGCGCGATCCTGTGACGTAGATCTTGCGGGAATTGGGTAATGGCGAAATGGCGGCTTCATCCACCGTGGCAGTGGCAGATAGAAATGTTGGATTGGCGTTCATTTTGGCTCCGTTGCGTGGCGATCCTGGCTGCCGGCAAAAAGGAGTTTTCGAGATAAGTGACGCGGGGCGCAATGATGGCGTTTTCAACGTAACAACGCATATAACGCATCGGCCTGCAACTAACTCGACAGCTTCCCTTCGCTGGCATTACCCAGATCAGGTTCAGAGGGTGTTTCTCACCCGATTACGCGCTGTATTAATTAACGCGCAATCAGGACCCCTAGCATTTTGCTAACTTAAGCTATTTACCTAAGTTAGCGAGTCGAATTTTACACCTCTGTGTAAAGATTTACATGTGATTTTTTAGATGATTCCTATATCGAAAAGCGCACAGATTGCCATCAGGAATGATGCACACCCGGAGAAATATGTCGCCCTTGCACATAAGCAAACGACGGCGTCCTTTATAATCGATGTTTTAGCAAATAACCCACCAAAATCATGGAATTAGCCAAGTCTTTCGACCCTGCCGAGATTGAACAATTTTGGCGTAGCGAGTGGGAAAAGCGCGGGTATTTTGCCGCCTCCACCGATGCCAGCAAGCCCTCATTCAGCATTCAGTTGCCGCCACCCAATGTAACCGGCACCTTGCATATGGGCCACGCCTTCAACCAAACCATCATGGACGGTCTGGTGCGTTACCACCGGATGCGCGGCTTTAATACTGCCTGGATTCCGGGTACTGATCACGCTGGTATCGCAACGCAAATTGTGGTGGAACGTCAACTTGATGCACAGAAAATCTCGCGCCATGATTTAGGCCGCGAAAAATTCATCGAAAAAGTCTGGGAATGGAAAGAAAAATCCGGCTCCGCCATCACCGAACAAATGCGCCGCCTCGGCTCATCGGCTGATTGGGAGCGCGAATATTTCACGATGGACACGGATTTATCAGGCACGGTCACTGAAGTTTTTGTGCGCCTGTTTGAACAAGGCCTGATCTATCGTGGTAAGCGGTTGGTGAATTGGGATCCGGTGTTGGGTACGGCGGTGTCCGATTTGGAAGTCGTCTCGGAAGAGGAAGACGGTTCAATGTGGCATATCCGCTATCCGCTAGTGGATGGCAGCGGTCATTTGACGGTCGCCACAACCCGTCCTGAAACTATGCTCGGCGACGTTGCGGTAGCGGTTGATCCGACCGATGAACGTTACCTGCATCTGGTCGGCAAAATGTTAGTGCTGCCGTTGTGCGGTCGTGAAATTCCGATCATTGCCGATGAATATGTAGATAAAGAATTCGGCACCGGCTGCGTCAAGATCACGCCCGCGCATGACTTTAACGATTACGCCGTCGGTCAACGCCACAATCTGGACAAGATCAATATCCTCACGCTAGACGCCAAAATTAACGATGCAGCTCCTGCGCAATATCAGGGCATGGACCGTTTTGTTGCACGCAAACAAATCGTGGCCGATCTGGATGCGTTGGGCTTACTCGAGTTGGTCAAACCGCATAAATTGATGGTCCCGCGTGGTGACCGTACCGGCGTGGTGATCGAGCCGATGCTGACTGATCAATGGTTTGTGGCGATGAGTAAAGCGGCGCCGGAAGGTACGCATTTTCCGGGACAATCGATTGCCGAAGTGGCACTGGAAAAAGTCGCCAATGGTGAAATCAAAATGGTCCCGGAAAACTGGACCACGACGTATAACCAGTGGCTTAACAATATTCAGGATTGGTGTATTTCACGTCAACTATGGTGGGGCCATCAAATCCCGGCCTGGTATGACGAAGACGGCAAAATCTACGTCGCCCGGACCGAGGCGGAAGCACAGACACAAGCTGGCAGCAAAACTATCCGGCGCGATGAAGATGTGCTCGATACCTGGTTCTCCTCTGCGCTGGTGCCGTTCTCAACCCTTGGCTGGCCGGAAGAAACGCCTGACTACAAGATGTTTTTACCGTCGTCAGTGCTGGTGACCGGCTTTGACATTATCTTTTTCTGGGTGGCGCGCATGGTCATGATGACCACGCATTTCACCGGAAAAGTACCGTTTAATACTGTGTATGTGCACGGTCTGGTGCGCGATGGCAGCGGTCAGAAGATGTCGAAATCCAAAGGCAATACACTTGATCCAATTGATCTGATTGACGGCATCGATTTAGAAACCTTGGTGACCAAACGCACTGCCGGTCTGATGAATCCCAAGCAAGCCGACGGTATCGCTAAAGCTACGCGTAAAGAGTTTGCTGATGGCATTCCGGCCTTTGGTACGGACGCCCTACGGTTCACCTTTGCATCGCTGGCAACCCTTGGACGCAACATTAATTTCGATCTGAGCCGTTGCGATGGTTATCGCAATTTCTGCAACAAATTGTGGAATGCAACCCGCTTTGTGTTGATGAATACCGAAGGCAAAGATTGCGGTTTTGACGGCCATACCGCTGGCGAGTGCAACAAAGAAAAGCTGGATTTCTCGTTAGCAGATCGCTGGATCGTTTCGCAATTGCAACGCACCGAAGCTGACATCGCCAAGGGCTTTGCCGATTATCGTTTCGACAATATCTCGTCGGCGATTTATAAATTCGTCTGGGATGAGTATTGCGACTGGTATCTGGAAGTTGCCAAGATTCAGATCCAACACGGTAGCCCGGCCCGGCAACAGGCCACGCGCCGCACTCTGCTGCGCGTATTGGAAACAATCTTGCGATTGGCGCATCCGATCATTCCGTTCGTGACCGAAGCGTTGTGGCAAAGCGTTGCGCCATTGACTGGTATCGTCATGGACCCGGCAGGCGACTCAATCATGCGTCAATCGTATCCTGAGGCACGCTTGGAAAAAATCGACGAAAAGGCCGAAGCATGGATGACGGAGCTCAAATCGCTGACCGATGCTTGCCGTAATCTGCGCGGTGAAATGCAATTGTCACCAGCCTTACGGATTCCGCTGATTATTGCAGGCGAAGCAGAACAACAAGCGGCATTGACATCGTTTGCGCCGTATCTGCAAGGATTGGCTAAATTATCTGAAGTACAAGTTGTCGAGATCTTGCCTGAGTCTCCAGCGCCGGTATCGATTGTTGGTAATGCCAAACTGATGCTGAAAGTGGAAATTGATGTTGCCGCTGAACGCGAACGGCTGACCAAGGAAATTACGCGGTTGGATGGTGAAATTACAAAGGCGCAGGCAAAGCTGAGCAATGAAAGTTTTGTAGCAAGAGCGCCGGCGCAGGTTGTGGCGCAAGAGCAAGAGCGTGTGGCGAATTTTTCTGCGACGTTGATCAAACTGCGTGAGCAATTTGCCAAACTGAAGGATTAATACTGTTGAAAACATAAAAAATGCCACGCACTGAAAAGAGCGTGGCATTTTTTTACGCCGAGTATTTATACGAGAGACAGCGTCAAGCCCGGTAGTGTAACTCCGGAAAATGCCGTAACCCAGGTTTGCCCGCGCTGCACAGGATAAGCATCGGTCCAGGTCCCGATCGTAATAATCTCCCCGGCGGTTAATGGTGCAAACTGTGGTTGTGTTTTAAGCAATTGATGCAGATGCCAAATCGCGTGCAGCGGACTGTCCATGACGTCGCTGCCGAAACCTGCACCGCACAAGATGACCGCTTCCTCCGTACAGCAAGAGACGGAAACACTGGCATTGCCTAATATGTCGCCTAAGTTACGACGGGTAGCGCTCGATAATACGTGCGGATCGCCGATGATGAGCGCTCCATGCAAGCCGAAAGCAGCAACGGCGTCGGCGGCTTCAAATTTCCAATCAGGAAATGGACACACCACTATCTCAAAAGCGTGCGCCATCCATTCAATACAGTCTGCTATGTCATTGATGGTCGCGTCTGGCGCGGGTGTGGCGGCCAACTTAAATACAATCTCAGGCTCAATGCGCGGCTGAAGCGCGCCTTCGAGACTTTGAATGCCACGATTGTCATCGGCATAGCGCACCGTACTGGCAAAAATAGGCGACCAGATCAGTGCATGAATCGGTTCATTCACACCATATTTGGGCCATAAAGTACGATTGGTAAAACCAAGTTTGCGTCCGATTGGCACTTCGCCCCGGCTGATGCTGGCGTCTAGCACGCATTTTGCTATGTCGTAGCCTTCGCTAAGTGACAACGCGTCCCCATCTGCATTCAACAATGGCGGCAATAATTGCGCATGGGCTCTGGCGTCAATAAGTTGCTGCGCGTACCGATTAAGCTTGGTGGGCATGAGCGTTGTTCGCTTCCTCAAATTAGGTTGTTTGATTTCATATACACAGCGGATCAGGGAATACCGGATTTCTGTAAATAACGAAGGGCTTACGCAAAATCATCCTGGCAAGGCAGACCTTTGATGCCATTGACTGTAAGGCTAGGAGGGATAACGCCGCTGGGGCGGTTTTGCGTAAGCCCTATAACGATCCAATTGGGCCGCAAAGGTATGCCGATCATTTTGGCTAAATGCAGCCGGGCCTCCGGTTTCTACACCGGAGGCGCGTAGCTCTTCCAAGAATGTGCGCGTCCTCAAATGCTGCGCAATATTATCTTTGGTATAAAACTCGCCACGCGGATTGAGTGCATCGCCACCTTTCTCAAGGACTTCTGCGGCAAGGGGAATATCAGCGGTAATGACTAAATCACCCGGACGGAGCAAGCGGACGATTTCCTGATCGGCGGCATCAAATCCTGACGGAACTTGAAGCGCCTTGATAAAACGTGAGGGTGGTGTTGGCAGTAATTTATTGGCTACGAGCGTCGTCACTATTTGACGCCGCTCGGCTACGCGAAAGAGGATTTCTTTAATGACATTGGGGCAGGCATCGGCGTTGATCTTGCTATTGATTTTGTCCCCACAATTCGCCATTGGGACCAGTTTGCGGCACGCTTACCCCAAAATGCGTATAGGCCGCTGGCGTGGCGATCCGGCCGCGCGGTGTGCGTTGGAGGAATCCTTGTTGTATTAAATATGGTTCCAGCACGTCTTCGATGGTATCGCGCTCCTCGCCAATGGCCGCGGCCAGATTATCGAGGCCGACCGGACCGCCGCCAAATTTAAACAATACGGCTTCAAGCAGCTTACGGTCCATGACATCGAAACCCACCGGATCGACATCCAACATAACTAATGCTGCATCGGCCATGGCCTTGGTAATTTCACCATTGCCTTTGACCTCGGCATAATCGCGGACACGACGTAGCAAGCGGTTGGCGATACGCGGCGTGCCGCGGCTGCGCTTGGCAATTTCAAAGGCGCCGTCATCAACGATGGGAGCGTTAAGTAGTGCTGAGCTGCGGATAACAATTTTGGTTAATTCTTCTGGCGTATAAAACTCCAGCCTTGCGACAATGCCGAAGCGATCGCGCAGGGGATTGGTCAGCATACCGGCACGGGTTGTAGCACCGACCAAGGTGAAGGGTTGCAAATCGAGCCGCACCGAACGCGCAGCCGGACCTTCGCCGATCATAATATCGATTTGATAATCTTCGAGCGCGGGATAAAGAATCTCTTCTACAACGGGAGAAAGGCGATGAATTTCATCGATAAAGAGGACGTCATTGGCCTCCAGATTGGTCAACAATGCAGCCAGATCGCCAGCGCGCTCGAGTACAGGGCCGGAAGTTTGACGTAAATTAACACCCATTTCGCGGGCGATAATGTGTGCGAGTGTGGTTTTCCCAAGTCCGGGAGGACCAAACAGCAAGGTATGATCCAGCGCTTCTTTACGTTGCCGCGCCGCCGTAATAAATATTTCTAACTGTTCACGAATTTTTTGCTGCCCGACATACTCATCCAGATGTTTCGGCCGCAAAGCACGCTCAATGGCTTCCTCATTGGGCGAAGCTGGGGTAGCAGCGATAATCCGCTGCTCGGTAAAATCATCGGTTTGAATGCTCATCGGATTAGCCAGACTGGATCAGTTGTACATCGCTCACAACAATAACGATATATAGATATTTTAATGAAATTGGTATTACTGGGATTTATGCAAAATTGTTCTACGAGAGACTCTAACCATCTGCGGTTAGAGTAACGCCACTTAGCTATAACTTTGATAATGCTTTTAAGGCGAACTTGATACCGTCAGACACTGTGATGTCAGAAGGTATTTGCTTAAGTGCTAATAGCGCCTCCTTATCTGAATAACCCAATGCGACTAAAGCATTGAGGATATCGCCGGTGACATCGCTCATTGCATGTCCACCTACAACACCCAGATCAGGGCCTAACTTTCCTTTTAATTCAAGCAATAATCTTTCAGCGGTTTTTTTACCGATGCCCGGAACCTTAGTCAAACGCCCTGCCTCTTGCAGGGTAATTGCTTGTGCTAAATCAGATACTGCCATACCGGACAAAATAGAGAGTGCAGTCCGCGCCCCAACCCCTGCAATCTTGATTAATTGCTTAAAAACCGTACGTTCTTCGTTAGTTCCGAATCCAAATAAAACATGCGCATCCTCACGTATCGCGAGATGAGTAAGCAAGACCACCTTCTCACCAATTCCAGGAAGATTGTAAAACGTACTCATAGGCACACCAATTTCGTAACCGACACCATTGCAATCAATCAACAGTTGTGGCGGATTTTTTTCAAGCAATATTCCTGAGAGACGACCTATCATTTTCGTATAACCATAGTGAAAAAGTATGCCAAATCATACAGGACAACACGTTCAACCTATGGGAGCTCTGGGAGAATATTACAGTGGCAAGCATACGCTTGACGCCCCTCTTCGGTGGCGATATCTCGCGCAATAGACTCGCCGCGAGTGTGGTCCGACTCGGCATTGCTTTCCAACCGATGATTAATTTACTGCGCTATCATTTACTCGACAGTGAGGTCGTGTTTCGCGGTGATACGATCATGCAAGTACCCAAAGAGCCAGTGCAAGCGGTTCAGAACAATATTTATATGTGTATTCAGATGAACGGCTGGGCATGGAAGCAGTCGACAGCATTAGCTACAGCATGCAGAGTCGTGAGTGGCCACTCTTGATGTTTTTTGCCAGACGTGGTTCACGGATCGCTTACGGTTCATGGACCTTTGACGAGATGGGATCCTGTTGTGATGATGTTCCCGGTCTGATGGCGAATGCTGGTCGCCAAGCAAAAACCCTCCCAGATATCTCTGGGAGGGTTTTCTAATAAG
>NZ_JBRIIQ010000134.1:0-8181 GCF_052976905.1 Glaciimonas sp. GG7
CTCCGACTCAGTAGTTCTATGCCGAGTACCACGGACAAGCACGAATCGATCTTTTTTTTGCCGTTTCTCCCTCCTCAGTCATCCCTCTGTCCAAACGTCTTATGCCGGATTAAAACATCTGGTGTAGGGCGTTGTCGCCTTTAGTCCGACTGTGTAATCTGTTCGCCCATAAAAAATGCCCACTCAAACTCGAATGGGCACAAATCTGGAGTTTCCCAGGGACGTCTTGCTATGCCACTAATCGGCAAGGTAAAAGATAAGGCAGACTACCGTGCCGAGCTCAAGCGACACGGCAATCTACATTACCCGGGTACTGCTTAGAACGAGTGCGCGATACCAGCGTAGAAAGCGTTTTGGTTTTGGCCTGTCAAACCAGTACCGTCACCTGTTTCAATTTGAAAGTTGGTTTTTGCGCCGTTACGAATAGTACCGACGCTTGTGTACAACAGAGTGCGCTTAGACAAGCTGTAGTTAGTGCCAATCTGAAACAGGTTAGCGCTACCGATGTTTTGGTTCAGTTTGACGTGATACGCAGAAGCGACCAGAGTCAGCGCTGGTGACAACTGATAGTTCACGCCAAGCCAGAATTGATTAGCTTTAGTTGCGCCAGTGGTGACATCTTGCGGTGCCGACAGATTCACATAACCAGCAAACAGCTTGGCTTTTTCGATAGTGAGCGTACCGCCCAATGTCAACTCTTTAGAGTTGGTGAACAAAGTAGAGTACTGACCCATACCATCGTTAGCAACGTCGTACATTGCGACGAGTGAGTAGTTAGCTTGGTTAAATGATACCGCTACACCACCACTGCTGCTCTTTTTGGTCGAGCCTGCAACTTCACCAAAACCGTATGCGCCTTGGGCTGTGAAGCCGCCGACTGTTGGTGAGATGTATTGAACTTGATTGCTAGTCGTTGGCCAGTTACGACCTTTAACCAAAGTTGCACTGCTCAAGGCTTGCTGGCCGGTAGGGTCAATCGACCAGGTAACGTCACTAGGCAGGGCTAAGTCACGACCGAATTTGATAGTACCTAAACCACCTTCTAAACCAACCAGGGAACGACGTGACCAGATTCTCGATCCGCCACCATTAGGTTGGCCGTTGCTGGAATCAAAACCATTTTCCAATACAAAGAAAGCTTTCAAGCCGCCGCCCAGATCTTCAGTACCCTTGAAGCCAAACATACTAGTGCCCCACTCATTACCGCCGACGCCCCATTGGCCGCCACGTTGGTTGGTGCTGGCATTGTATTGATTGCTTTGATAATTGATACCGCCGTCAACACGACCGTAAATAGTGACATTTGTTTGGGCTTGCGCACCGGCACAAGTGGCGGCCAGAAGGACTGCTGCTGCGAGTGGCTTTAAAACTAATTTACTCATTTCATCTCCTAAGTATAAATATGGTGTTGACCACCGTTTTTCGAGTCTTTTAGCTCGAGATTCATGCCGCTTATCATTGCAAAATACTTGCAATAGTGACTTGCTTTGTTGTTGAATGTGATCTTAAACGCAATTATGTAATTTTTGTTTTATTTGTGTAGTTTTACTATATTGGTGTTGCTAAAAAGCTGCACATTTAATATTGCTTATGAAATTGCTAATATAAAAAGGTGATCGATACCAATGAAAAGGTTATCAGTGAGACCTAAATGATCATGTTTTCTTAATAAATCAGAATATTCTGTACTTTTACTACAAGTAGCTTTATTACATATCTGGCGGAAATGTGACGTGTTCAGATGGATGACGTTTAGCCGCCCTCTGATTGAATAAGAAAATCTCATCAGAGGGAGCCGAATGTTTGCCAGATATTGCTGAGGGGGAAGTGAAGAGTGTCAGATGCTATTAATTAACGCCATCACTTGCGCCAGTTGCGGTGGCTTGGCACCGACATTGAGGCAGGCGGCGGAGCCGCACGCGACCGAGAATCGGAGGTGATGCAGCCAGTCAATCTCAGACAATGTGGGCGAAGTTTGCTGTGACTCTTGCATCAGCGCATAAATCAATCCAGCGATACCGGCGTCGCCTGCACCCACCGTATCGACAATCTCAAGGACCGGCGGCTTGACGTGCCATTCCCGGTCACCAACCAACATCGCGGCACCTTGCTCGCCTAGCGTCAGAAGTATGGCGGCAGCCGGATTAAAGCCACGCAATGTCGCCAGCGCGGCATGTTGATCGTCGGTGCGAAATAGTCCGCATAAATCTTCGTCCGATACTTTGATCACGTCGGCCAGCTGGGCCATGCGTTTGAGCACGGGATCATATTCCGGCGTCATGACATTGCGGAAGTTCGGGTCGTAACTAATCTGTACGCCAGCTTCTTTGAGCTCTTCGGCCAAAGCGATTAGTTTTTCAGCGAGCGGTGCACGGGTCAGGCTGATGCCACCAAAATGCGCCCATTTCGCGGCCTTCTGCCAGCCGGCAGGCAATAGGGCCGGATCGAAGGCTAAGTCGGCTGCGTTATCACCGATGAAGTTATATTGCGGCGGTGCGGTTTCAAAGACGATCGCCAGTAATGGCGGACGGGCTGCACGTTGTAAAAAACGCAGATCGAGACCGGCTTCCCGACTTGCCGCAAACAGCGCATCGCCAAACCAATCCTCACTGATCGCACCCGCAAATCCGGTTGAAGCGCCAAGACTGGCCATGGCCCGGGCGACGTTCCAGATCCCGCCGCCGGTCTTGCTGACCCATAGATCGCCGTCGGTGCGAATCATGTCGGTCAGGGCTTCGCCTGCACTGATAAATAATGGGTATGGTGCTGTATTGAGGTGATGGGTCATGATGTTTTCGAATTCAAAATGGTGAGGTTTGATGGTGCAATGCGCAGATTGTGGTTATGCCAGCGCACAGCCAACCGCATACAGCGATTCCAGATACGCACCCATAGGATGATAGAAATCGGTCTTGCCATGCGGTGGTTTTTCCGCTCCATAGCGCTGGTTATCCCGATGCAAAATCCGATACCAGCCACCTTGTTGCGGATCGATCAAATGGTCCGCGCTGTATTGCCACAATTTGTTATACCAATCCCAATAGGCGGGGTTGCCGGTACGTTGCGCCAACAGCGCCGCGGTCGCTAGCGACTCTGCCTGCACCCAAAAATATTTGTCTTCATCGCAGGCTGTGCCGTCCGGCGCGAGTCCGTACACCAAACCGCCGAATTTCTCATCCCACGCAAGCGGCATCGTCACATCAAACAAGGCTTGCGCACGGGGGACTAGCCAGGCTCCGTCGTGTTGCAGATGCGCGCTATGACGATCGAGCAGCAGCAACAACTTCGACCATTCGGCCATATGGCCGGGTTGATAGCCCCAGGGGCGAAACATATTGCTGCTGTCGTGGCGGTTGTAGTCCCAATCGACTTGCCAGTCGGCGTGATAATGCTCCCAAATCCAGCCACCGCCGAGCGCGGCCTGACGTAGCGTGATGTTGTGCGCCAATAGTTCGGCGCGATGCAGATAGCGTTTATCTTGGGTTGCCTCAAAGGCCGCAATCAACGCTTCGCAGGTATGCATATTTGCGTTCTGACCGCGATAGGACGAAACGACGCCGTCGGGCGTGGCTTCATCGGCATACAAACCATCGGCCTCGGACCAGAACAGGCGCTCCATGAGCGCAAATGTTGCCTCCACACCCGCTGCGGCTTCGGTAATGCCAATTCTGAGCGCGTGGGCGTGGGCTAACAAAACGAATGCCAGACCATAACAATGCTGGGTACGATCGACCGGCACGCCGTTTTCCAGCACCCAGGCATAGCCGCCGTATTCTGGTTGTTTGTGTTTTTCTTCCAGGAAGCGCAAGCCATGCCGTGCAGCATCCCGATATTCTTCTTTGCCATCCAGACGAAACGCCAGCGCGTAGCAAAACACCATGCGTGCGCTGTTGACCAAATGGCGGCTGGCAGCGTCGTAGACACTACCGTCATCGTTCAGATAATGAAAAAATCCGCCAGACGAATCGATCGTGCGCGGATGAAAAAAAGCGATGTCGCGCCGCATTTGTGCGTGCAGGAAAGCCGGGGTTTGACATTCGGAGGGTTGTTGCATCATTGTCTCGGTCTCTATTTTTTATGCTTTGATCAGCGAAAAAACGAATCAAACTGCAGGTCAAACTGTTGCAGCGCTTTTTGCGCATTTTGCATTTTCTTACGGAATTCCGGCCCACGCTTAAGCGCCAGTCCGACCGCCAGAATATCAATCACCACCAGATGCGCAAGCCGTGCCGAGATGGGGGTGTAAGGGTCGGTATTAAAACTCAGATCGATCGGTACCAACACAGTCGCCAGTTCTGCTAGCGGTGTGCCGCTAGGCCCCAGCACGATGATATCGGCCCCGCCTTTTTTGGCTAACTGCACGCTGCGCAACAACGCCGCATTGCCGCCCCGTTGCGAGATGGCAACGACCGCATCGCCGGGCTGTAACAGCGACGCTGCGATGCTGTGTATATGCGGGTCTGAGTAGGCCACCGTCGGCACGCCGGAGCGGAAAAATTTATGCTGCGCGTCCGCCGCCACGATGCCGGAAGTACCCTGACCGTAGAACTCAATCTTGTTCGCTTTAAGTAAAACATCGAGCGCACGTTGAATCGCATCCGGGCTGAGATGATTGCGCAAGTCCAGCAAGGTGTTAATCGACCGGCTGCAAATTTTATTGACGAGATCGACAGCGATGTCATCGGGCGCGAGCATTTCGTTCGCGCCCGGCAAGGCCACGGCCAGACTTTGCGCCAGTTTGAGTTTGAAATCATGCCAGCCGTCATAGCCGACAGCGCGACAAAAACGCACCACGGTCGGCTCTGAGACTTGGGCATTTTTGGCCAGCGCGGTGATGTTCTCGGACAATGCTAGTTGTGGATTATCGAGGATGGTCAGGGCGACTTTTTTCTCCGACTTCGAGAGCGAGTCGATGTGTGTGCGAATTGCATCAAGGAGCATAGCCACGATAATGTTCCTAAACTTCCGGCAAGGCTTCTTCGCGCCACTGCAAGCCATCGCGCCCGATTAAGGCGCTGGCCGCTGCCGGGCCCCAGGTGCCTGCGCTATACGGAATCGGCTCGTTTTCTTCTTGCTCCCAATACTCCAGAATCGGCTCAACCCATTCCCATGCGGCTTCGAGCTCATCGCTACGCATGAACAGTGTCAACTGGCCGCGCAGTACATCGAGCAACAGGCGCTCGTAGGCTTCCATACGCGGTGCTTTAAAACTTTCGCGGAAGTTGAGTTCTAGCTCGACGGGCTTCAAACGCATACCGTCGCCCGGGGTTTTTGCCATCAGATTCAGATGCAAGCCTTCGTCCGGCTGCAAGCGGATGACGAGACAATTATTTTCAAAGCTGCTGTTCGGTTGCGTGAAAATTGAATGCGGTATTTTCTTGAAACGAATCACGATTTCCGCCAGCGAATCTGCCATACGCTTGCCGGTGCGCAGATAAAACGGCACACCCGCCCAGCGCCATGTATCGACTTCGGTTTTGATGGCGACGAAGGTTTCGGTGCGTGAACTCGGATCGGCGTCCTGCTCTTTACGATAGCCCGGCACCGCGATGCCATTGACGTGCCCTGATCGGTATTGGCCGCGCACGACGTTTTGCGCAAGACTGACTGGCGTAAAGCGTTTGAGTGAGCGCAGGACTTTGAGTTTTTCATCCCGCACGGCGTCAGAGGTGATCGACACCGGCGGCTCCATGGCGACGATGCACAGCAATTGCAGTAAATGGTTTTGTAGCATGTCGCGTAAAGCGCCCGAGCTTTCGTAATAGCCCATCCGATTGCCTACGCCCAGTTCTTCGGCAATCGTAATTTGTACGTCGGAGATCCATTCGCGGTTCCACAGCGGCTCAAACAAAACGTTGCCAAAGCGCAGCGCCAATAAGTTTTGTACAGTCTCTTTGCCGAGATAGTGATCGATGCGGAAAATCTGCGACTCAGAAAATAGTTGGCCGACTTCAGCGTTGATTTGTTTGGCGCTGGCGAGATCGCGTCCGAGCGGCTTTTCCAGCACGACGCGCGAGTTTGATGTGGCCAGCCCGCAGCTCGACAGATTACGGCAGATTTTAGAAAACAATGCCGGTGGTGTCGCCAGATAAAACACGTTGGTGACTTTCGGGTCAGGCCGCATGGCTTTGACCAGCGCCTTGTACGAAGTCGCGTCAGTCGCATCCATAGAGACGTAATGGACGCGTGCGCAGAAGCGCTGCCAGATGGCGGCGTCGAAGACTTCCATCGAAATATGCGGCCGCGCATCGTTATCGATTTGTTGCAGAAAATCTTCATTCGAAATGTCCTGCCGCCCGATACATAAAATCCGCGCATTCGGCGGCAAATCATCGGCACGCTCACGCGAGTACATCGCTGGCAATAATTTGCGCATGGAGAGGTCGCCAGTGCCGCCAAAGATTGCCAGATTAAATTCTGCTAAAGCCATGATGTTTTTCCGTTTTATTTAAAGAAATATCCATCTACCAGGACGTGTTTATATATAAGGTTTGTGAAGCACCATAAAGCCCGTTCGGACTGAGTAGGCACAAAGTGCCGTATCGAAGAATCACCGACGCATGTGTATACTTCGATACGCCCTGTGGGCTACTCAGTACGAACGGAGTTTCTTAAGTTTAAACGTCAATCCCCCGCATTGATGAACACACTAGGCCTCCATCAGCGCAACGCGTGCGCGGGCGATTAAACCGTTGGTCGAACTGTCGTGCTGATCGACTGACGTTGTGCCATTGAGTTCGTCGAGTATATGCGTCGCCAGCACTTTGCCGAGTTCGACGCCCCATTGGTCGAAACTGTTGACGCCCCAGATGACGCCCTGGACAAAGACTTTTTGCTCATATAGCGCTATCAACGATCCGAGCGACGTTGGCGTCAATTTTTGCATCAGGATGGTATTGCTAGGACGATTTCCCGGAAAGGTCCGATGCGGCACCAGTGCGTCGATCTCTATTGCGGAGAGTCCTTTACCCTGCATGTCAGCGCGTGCTTCATCCGCTGTTTTGCCGCGCATAAAAGCTTCCGATTGCGCAAAACAATTTGCCAGCAATGCCGCCTGATGGTCCGGCAGATCGTGGCTGGGCGTCAACGCAGCAATGAAATCCACCGGCGTTATATCGCTGCCCTGATGCAAGAGCTGAAAGTAGGCGTGCTGGCCGTTGGTGCCGACATTGCCCCAGATCACCGGACAGGTTTTAATCTCCAACGGGCTGCCGTCGATGGCGACGCGTTTGCCGTTGCTTTCCATTTCAAGTTGCTGCAAATAAGACGGAAAATTGCCTAAATCCTGATGGTAGGGCGCAATCGATAACGACGCGCTGCCGCAAATATTGCGCTGCCAGATGCCGACCAAGGCCAGAATGACGGGCATGTTTTGTTCCAATGGCGCCGTGCGGAAGTGGCTATCCATCGCATGCGCGCCAGCCAGAAATTCACTGAATTGCGCAGCGCCGATCGCCAACGCGACCGACAGACCGATCGATGACCAGACTGAATAACGACCGCCAACCCAATCCCAGAACGGAAACATGTTGTGCGGATCGATGCCAAAGGCCTTGACTGCCTCAGTATTGGTGGACACCGCAACAAAGTGATACGCCAGATCGCTGCTCTGCGCGCCTTCGGCCTGACCCAAAAACCAATGACGCGCACTATGCGCATTCATCATGGTTTCCATCGTGGTAAAGGTTTTGGAGGCGATCACAAACAGGGTGCTGGCGGGATCGACCTGTGACAGGACTGCGTCCAGATCATGGCCGTCAACGTTGGAGACAAAATGCATCGTCAGGCGGGCATGCTGAAACGGGCGCAGCGCCTGACACACCATTTTCGGTCCCAAGTCAGAGCCGCCAATGCCGATATTGACGATGTCGGTAATCGGTTTGCCGCTATAGCCGCGCCATTCTTCAGAACGCACGGCTTCAGTGAATTGCGCTATTTGTTTGAGTACGGCATGTATGTCAGCGTTAATGTGTTGTCCGTCCAGAACGAGCGGGGCGCTCGCTGGCGGCCAAGGTTCGCGTAGTGCCGTGTGCAGGACTGCGCGCTGCTCGGTAGTATTGATTTTTTTGCCTGCAAACATGGCTTCACGCAGCTGTTCGACTTTACGTTCGCGTGCCAGGTTAAACAGCAAAGACATGGTCTCGGTTGTGAGCGTATTCTTGGCGTAATCCAAAAATAAAC
>NZ_JBRIIQ010000135.1:0-7982 GCF_052976905.1 Glaciimonas sp. GG7
CTCACCGACCGTGAGGTCGAATTACTGTTTTTGCAAATCGCCAGACTCAAATCCGAAGGCGTAGCGATAGTCTATATTTCGCATCGGCTCGAAGAACTCAAACGCGTAGCCGACCGCATCGCCGTGCTGCGCGATGGCGAGCTGGTGTGCGACGCCGATATTGCCGGCTATAGCAGCGACGATCTGGTGCGTCTGATGGTCGGGCGCAGCGTCGATGCCGAGCGTGAGCATGGCGAACGTACCTTTGGTGCGCCGCTGTTGCGTGTGCGTGACTTAGGCCGCCGCGGCGTGGTACATCCGACCTCCTTCGATGTACGCGCTGGCGAAATCCTCGGCATTGCCGGTCTGATCGGATCAGGACGGACAGAATTATTAAGACTGATTTTTGGCGCAGACCGGGCCGATCAGGGCGACATCTTCTTAGGCGACAATACCGCGCCGACCAAAATACACTCACCGAAAATCGCCATTGCCGCCGGGCTGGCGATGATTACCGAAGACCGTAAAGGGCAGGGTTTGTTGCTCTCGCAATCCATCGCCGCCAACACCACGCTCGCCAAACTCGACAGCGTCAGCAACGGCGGCTGGATTGATGCCGACGCTGAAACCCGCATCGCCGACGACTACATCGGACAGTTAAAAGTGCGCTGCCGCAGCGCCGCCCAACCGGTCGGCGAACTCTCCGGCGGCAATCAGCAAAAGGTCGTCATTGCACGCTGGCTCTACCGCGATTGCCCGATCATGCTATTCGATGAGCCGACCCGCGGCATCGATATCGGCGCTAAATTTGAGATTTATGCATTGCTCGCAGAGTTGGCGCGTCAGGGCAAAGGGCTGGTCATCGTCTCTAGCGATTTACGCGAATTGATGCTCATCAGCGACCGCATTGCAGTCATGAGTGCCGGTAGCATGGTGCAGACATTTACCCGTGGCGCATGGAGTCAGGATGCGATTTTGCAGGCGGCTTTTAGCGGCTATGCCAAGCCTTCTGAGGCCGCAGTGTCCGCCGCTTTGGAAGCCGCTCACTCAACCACCGCCGCATAACTTTTTAGATAATCACCATGACGACAACTTCATTCAAAAACACGATGGGCGGCCTCATCAATTACGTCGGCCTGATCGGCGCATTGCTGGCAATGTGCATCTTGTTTTCAGTGCTGAGCGAAAATTTCCTCACGCTCGAAACCTTTAAAACCCTCTCCAACGATATTCCGACGCTAGTGGTCATGGCCGTCGGAATGACCTTTGTATTGATCATCGGCGGCATCGATTTATCCGTAGGCTCGGTGCTGGCGCTAGCCGCCTCGGTCCTCTCAACGGCAATGGTGCAATGGGGCTGGGGCCTGTTCCCAGCCTGTGTGCTAGGCGTATTGAGCGCGACCTTGTGCGGCGCGGTCACCGGTTCCATCTCGGTCGGCTGGCGGATTCCTTCTTTTATTGTCTCGTTGGGTGTGCTGGAAATAGCGCGCGGGCTGGCGTATCAGGTCACTGGTTCACGCACGGTATATATCGGCAGCGCGGTCGATTCGATCAGCTCACCGATTATTTTCGGTTTATCGCCCGCATTTATCGCCGCCATAGTAGTCGTGATCGCCGGACAATTAGTGCTCACCAAAACCGTGGTCGGACGCCACTGGATCGGCATAGGCACCAATGAAGAAGCGATGCGTTTAGCCGGTATTAATCCGCGCCCTGGCAAAATCATGGTGTTCGCGTTGATGGGGTTGTTGGCTGGTGTCGGTGCGTTGTTCCAAGTCTCACGGCTGGAAGCGGCAGACCCCAACGGCGGCGTCGGTTTGGAGTTACAAGTGATCGCCGCAGTCGTCATTGGCGGTACTAGTTTGATGGGTGGGCGTGGTTCGGTGATCAGCACCTTTATTGGCGTATTGATTATTTCGGTACTCGAAGCCGGGCTAGCGCAAGTCGGTGTGAGCGAGCCGATGAAGCGCATTATTACCGGCATCGTGATTGTGGCGGCGGTGGTGTTTGACGCCTACCGTCGGCGCAATGAGCGTGCGGCTTGAAGAGTCTCTTTGCGATATGACGTTAACGTTTTTACGTCAGTTGCGTCCTTCGATACGGCCTGCGGCCTACTCAGGAAGAACGGATTTTTTTTAAGTTTAAGTAAAACCCGTTCGCCCTGAGTAGGGGCTTGTCCCCGTATCGAAGGGACGCTCGATGCCACTGGATCAAGAAAATATGAAACCTATCAATGAATTAATGACCCGCACATGGCAACCATCAAAGAAGTAGCGAAAGTAGCCGGGGTCTCCTACACCACGGTCTCGCATGTATTAAATCAAACGCGCCCCGTCAGCGCCCACGCCCGCGAACGCGTCATCGCAGCCGTGGCGACGCTGGGCTACGTGCCGAGCGCATTGGCACGCTCGTTAAAAAGCAAAACCACCGGCACTATCGGGCTGATCATTCCCAACAATACCAATCCGTATTTTTCTGAAGTCGCACGCGGGATTGAAGATAGTTGTTACGCCGCCGGGTATAGCGTCATTTTGTGTAATTCCGACGACGATCCGGCCAAGCAGCGCGACTATCTGAACATGCTGCTCACCAAGCGCTGCGATGGCTTGATTGTTGCCACGCTGGGCCGGGCCGATGGCGAAATACTGCGCAAAATGAAGATTCCTGCCGTGTTGCTTGATCGCGCGCGCAAAGAGCTGGCCGACGATCTGGCGATTGATTTAATCGCGGTCGATAACGCTGCCGGAGGCGCGCTGGCGGCGCAGCATTTATTGGCATTGGGACGCAAGCGGATTGCCTGTATCGGCGGCCCTGCCGAAATTGCGATTTCACGGGAGCGTATTGCCGGTCTGCGCCAGACCCTGATACAAGCGCATACCGACTTGCCCGATGCCTTGTGCGTCTACGGCGACTTTACCAGCGCAGGCGGTTATGCAGCGGCTTGCAGACTGCTCGATCTGGCCCCGGCATCACGTCCCGATGCGATTTTTTGTTGCAACGATTTGATGGCAATCGGCGCATTGCGTGCCGCCGCAGAACGCGGCATTGCCGTGCCGCAGGCGTTGGCGATTGTCGGCTTCGATGACATCGACCTGGCGCAATTTGTCCATCCGACGCTTACCAGCGTGGCGCAAAATACCCGCAAACTCGGACAATTGACGGCACAATGTTTGCTGGCGCGCATCGCCCATCCTGAGATCGGTTTGCAGCAACATACGATTGCGCCCGAGCTGCATGTCCGGGGTTCTAGCGTTAGTCAAATTAACTCTACAAAATAATAAGAAAGAAGATCAAATGATCGTTGTCATCGGCAGTATCAATATGGATTTAGTGATGCGCATCCCACGCATGCCGCAACCGGGCGAAACCTTGGGTGGCGGACAGTTTCAGACGATACCGGGCGGTAAAGGGGCGAATCAGGCGGTCGCTTGTGCGCGCCTTAGTCCCGCTGGCGCTAAGGTCGCAATGATTGCCTGCCTGGGCGATGATGCCTTTGGAACAGAATTGCGAGCGTCCTTGCGGAACGATGGGATCGACGATACGCACATCAGCACGGTCGCCGGGATGGCGTCCGGTGTGGCGGCAATTACAGTCGATGCCAGGGGCCAAAACAGCATCATGCTGGCCGCCGGTGCCAATGACGCGTTAAGCCCCGCGCATATCGACGCCGCCCGCGCATTGATCGCGCAAGCGACGGTGGTGGTGTTACAGCTGGAAACACCCTTGGCAACCGTGCGCTATGCTATCGAAATGGCGCATGCGCTGGGTAAAATCGTCGTCCTCAATCCCGCTCCTGCGCAGGCATTGCCGCAGGCATTGCTGGCACAACTAAGCTATTTAATTCCAAATGAAATTGAAGCCGCGATGCTGGTCAATCGTCCTGATGCGGGTCTTAATAACGATGCCGAAATCGATGCAATCATTGGCGAATTACGCCGCTACGGATGCCCCAATGTGTTGGTCACACTCGGCGCAAAAGGCGTGCGTGCGGCACTGTCTGGCGGCATCGCACATTTTGCAGCAGAGCCAACCACGGCCATCGATACCACCGCCGCTGGCGATACGTTTATCGGCGGCTTTGTGGCTGCGCTTGCTGAAGGCGTGAGCGAAGAGAATGCGATTGCGTTTGGTCAGCGTGCAGCAGCACTAAGCGTTGCACGGATCGGCGCGCAGACCTCGATTCCGTATCGGCGCGAGTTATTGCCAGCATAAAATTAATAGGACTTACGCAAAATCGCCCCAGCGGCGTTATCCTTCCTAGCCGTACCTTCGTACTGTCTTCGTCAGTCTGCCTTGCTGGAACAATTTTGCGTAAGTCCTACATTAACGGAGACAAAAACATGAAAAAAACCCCACTACTCAACATCGCCTTATCCCAGCTAATCGCCTCCCTCGGGCATGGCGATATGGTCGTCATCGGCGACGCTGGCTTGCCCGTTCCCGCTGGCGTGCCGCTTATTGATTTAGCGCTCACGCATGGTGTGCCAAGCTTTATCGACACACTCAAAACGGTACTCAGCGAAATGCAAGTTGAGCATCACGTCGTCGCCGATGCGCTGTTGCATCAAAGCCCGCAATTAGCCGCCCAGATTAACGCCTTCGGCTTGCCCGATCAGCGCGTATTGACACACACCGCCTTCAAACACATGACGCAAGGCGCACGCGCCATTGTGCGTACCGGCGAATGTACGCCGTATGCAAATATCATTTTGGTCGCTGGCGTAGTGTTTTGATATGCTGGAAGATTGACAAACAGCTAAATTCCATGCGTACAATACGCCATGAATATTTCCTTGCCAGAACTCGAAGAAGCCATCAATTACTGGCGCCTGCAACGGCCCGCGATCGGTGAAGAATGTGCGCTCTCGCCAGAGGTGAACTCATTGGCGAGTGTGTATGCGCTGATGATTTTTAATCGGCTTAGCAGCGTGTCGTTAGAAGCCATCGATGTGGCTTCGCAACAGTTGATTGCTGTCTGGCAGAAGCAACGCCGGGCTTGATGATCACGTTAACTTAAGCCGTCAAATGCCGCGCCTGTCGCAGCGGTGCCACCGTAGTCGTCTGCGCAACGGCGACAGCTTTAGGCGCATTCGGCAACTTCGGCGGCTGCCCGGCGTAATCCGTACTCAGCACCGCGTTCACGCTGGCTTCGCTCATACCCTGCAAGCGCAACCACTGCCCCACCAATCCCGCCAATCTATCCATCGCAATCCGATGCGTCGCATCCGTTTTGCCGTACAGCCAATCCGAAAACGCCATAAAACTAAAGAACGGTGTATCGCCCAAAATGATCGGCAGCGTGTGTGAAAAACGCCCTGAGTTAGCCACCAAATCCCAATACCGTGAAAACCGCACCAGCCGTTGCATGGTCGCAAAATCGATCAGGTTGGTCGCCAGAATGGTGTAGGGCGGATGCGGGTCAAAGATCAAACCGAAGGTTTGCGTATGCCGAATAATCGGCGTGCCGCGCAAGCGTTTGAGGATGCCGAACTGAATCTCGTGCGGTTCCAGCGCGACCAATTGATCGAAGCCACGGGCAAAACTTTCTACGTCCTCGCCCGGTAATCCGGCGATCAGATCGACGTGCAAATGGGCGTGCGATTCAGTGATCAGCCAGCGGATATTGTCGGATGCTTTCTGGTTGTTTTGTTTGCGACTGACCAGTGCTTGCACCTCGGGATTAAAGCTCTGAATGCCGATCTCAAACTGCAACGCACCGGGCGGAAATTTGGTGATCGCATCCTTCAATGCATCGGGCAAATGATCCGGCACCAATTCAAAATGGGCGAACACCGGATCGTCGGGATGGGCGGCGAGTTTATCGAGAAAAAATTGCAGAATATTGAGGCTGGTTTTGACGTTGAGATTAAAGGTGCGATCAACGAATTTAAACAGTCGTGCGCCGCGTGCATGCAGCGACTCCAGCTCGGCCAGAAACGTATCGAGCCCAAACGGCCATGCTGTTTTATCGAGCGCCGACAAACAAAATTCACACTTGAACGGACACCCGCGTGAGGCTTCGACATACAGCGTGCGGTGGGCGATGTCGTGGTCGCTGTAGAGCGAATACGGCAGCGTGATATCGGCCATCGGCGGTTGGATGCCGATGTGGGTTTTCATCAAGGGCTTGGGGCCATGGATGATTTGTCGGCACAGGTCGGGGAAGGTCACGTCACCCCAGCCGGTGACCAGATAATCGGCCAGTTTGACGATGTGTTGCTGATCCGACTCGTAGGAGACTTCCGGGCCGCCCAGCACGATGATGATCTCAGGCGCGATGCATTTGAGCATGGCGACGACTTTGGTGGTCTCTTCAATATTCCAGATATACACGCCGAAACCGACGATGGTGGTGCTGCCGTCGGTGGCTTTGTGGGCGAGCAACTTTTCGACGATGTCGGTGGTTTTTGCGCCGATGACGAACTCGTGGAGTTGGGTGTCGGCGCGCAGATCGCCCATGTTGGCTTGCAGGTAGCGCAGGCCGAGGGAGGCGTGGGAATAGCGGGCGTTGAGGGTGGAGAGCAGAATAGTCATCTTGTGGGGCTGGAATAGGGGATGCGGGTTTGCGCAATTGGGGGGATTTTACGCGTGTTGGGGCGTTGAGCGGTTTTTGACTTTATCCAACCATCCCGCGCATCTAGACTGCATTTTCGATTAATTACTTGAGAGTAAGTTATGCCGACGCCACCACTTGCGAATACCGGCCCTGTAGGGGGTAACACTGCGAGCCTTAACGACATTGCGGATGCACAAACAAAGCTGACGCAACCAACCTTCAGTAACAACATATTGAGCTGCACAAATCGCCCTGATGTAGTGCGTGCTGCTTACGACGCTGAATTGCAAGACAGGGTTAAATCACTGGCGGAATCGCTTCGAAATTGCGTCTACTCCCTGCAACACCAGATGGACGTGTTGGAAAATGATGTGGGATTATTTGTGTTTGAAATAAATACGTTGGTACAAACAAAACAAGATTATCAAAAGACGTTAGCAACAGAAAAAGACATTTCTTTACGCAAAATGATAGAAACAGAAGACCGAAGACTCAGCGATTTAATTACAGCTAAAACAGCTAAGCGTGACAATAAATTGCACGAGATGAATGAAAAATCCCAATTAATCAAAAATTTTACGCGGTACGCGAAGCAGGTTGCAGAGGGGGACTTTCGTGAAATCAATACCTTTTGGGGACTTTTATCAAATTTCGTCAAGATGCGCGTAATACATGACATATAAAAATGGGGCAGCCTCGGGGAAGGTTATGCCAATTCAAAAAACGTCAAAAGTGGCTGCGTCTGCAAGGTCAAATTTAGTGTCGCTTCGAGGGCGATGGGATATGAATTTGCGACATTGGGAGGGGTTTTAGGTCGGAGAGTTCTTGGTTCTGTGGCGTCATTTTCTTGACTGTTATTTAGCGGTTGACCACCGTTTTTAGCGAGAGTATGGTGTCAACGTTCCTCAAAAAGGAACACAGGTGTGACAGCCTGGTTGCTAGCTCCCAGACCGCGCCATGCGGGCTGCGTCTTCGTTCGTCCTTTATGGGCGGCGGTGACGGGGAAGCCCTCGGGCTTGCTGGGTTTGGAGCTATCACCAGTCTGTCACCTCCGTCATTTGCCGCCCACCCGTTAACTCTGACGGGCGCGGGTCAACTTAGACTAAAGGATAGACCGATGTCCAACACAACTCCCCCTAATGCTCCTCGTCCACCGTTTAGCTGGATCAATGAGGATGCAAAACACTTCCCTCTTGCCGACTTTGTTGCGCTTGCGTCCGATATCACGCACGGTATTCATGCTTGTCTGGAAATCGCCGGCTCGGCTCCCGCAGACGCTAGTGCAAAGGTACCGTTGCCAACCGTCAGCCGGTCTCAAATCGAGGCCTTGAATGGTCTGGCGATGGGGGCGTCATTGTTGTTGCGTGAGTATGCCGAGCGGGAAGTTGCCTGGATTAATACGCATGGGCCTGCGCATATGAAGGCGGTGAAAGCGGGGAGTGGGGGG
>NZ_JBRIIQ010000136.1:0-7930 GCF_052976905.1 Glaciimonas sp. GG7
TGCGCTGCACGCTCTTGCTGATGCTCTTCCTGGCGCATCTGCGATTGCGAAGGACGTTCTGGTTGATGTATCTCAGGACGTGGCTGCGGTTGCAGTTGCGGTGCACGCTGTACCTCCGGGCGCTCGGGATGGGCGTTACCAATGCCTCCGGTCGTCTGTGATGGTTTGTTTTGCAGATTGTTCTCAACATGTGGCTCTTGCGCCAGATGCGGCCTGACATTCTCAGGCGATATCATCGGATGCGTATTTGCCGACGGCGGGTTATGTCCGGCATTCGGCGCAACATGACTGAAATCTGGCTTGGTCATCGTATTGAAATTCGGCGCTGTACCGGCTGGAGCAGCGCCACCATTCTGGCCCGGTTCAGGTCGATGCATATTATTAAAGTTTGGCTGCCCAGCACCGCCCCCTTCCGGCCGCGCCCCCGGTGGCACGCTAGCGGTTTGTCGATTTTGCGGTACAAAATTTGGTCGTGCCGGATTATTTCCATTCGCACCTCCAGCGCCGAAAACAGGCGCGTTAGCAGGTCCGGGATGCATGACACCGCCGTTCTCCGGAGCGCGGTTATTGCCACCGGGAGCAACATTGTTGGTAGTGATATTGGTGTTGTTGCGGGTGTTGATGCTGTTGTTATTATTGAAATTATTGTTGGAATTATTGTTGTAGTTATTGTTGTAATTATTCGTCACCCGATTGACGATCGTGGTGGAGCGCGAGACATAAGTCGAATTGTTATACACCACCGCAGGCCGTCGCCAGCCACCGCCATCAGGGCCACGACCACTGCCGTCATCTGGTCCGCGCCCTCTGTCGCCGCCCCAATGCACGCCCCACGCATTCCAACCCCAGCCCGCATTGCTAATGACGGCACCAACAGCGATACCCAGCCCGAATGAAATCGCACCGGTTGTCACCATTTCACCGGTGCTGTACATCGGGCGTGGTGGCGCATAACGATAACCGGGGTACACCGCTATTGATTCGCCGTAGACCACGCGCGGATCATAGGTTGGAACGTAGACATAGTTCGGCTCGGTCGGCTCAATCTCGATCAACTCCGGCGGTGCTGAGACGATCTCCGGACCGACATAGACCTGTGGCTCACCCGGCTCCGATACATAGTCTGGCGGAGTCGCAGGCTGCACACGCGGCCTCACCGCTATTCTTTGCTGTTTGGTGGTTTTCAGATTGCCGCTGACCGAAGCACGCTGGCGCAAAACCTGAATCGCATTCATCACGTCGGTCGGATCGTTCACATAAGCCTCACCCAAGGCTGAGGTCCATTGAATATTCTTTGCCATCTGGTCCAACACATCCGGGAAAGTCGTTAAACCCTTGACACTGACATCCCACGGCTGTTGATTGGCGGCGCCCTGTAGTTGAGAGGCCGTCAAATTCCGGTTCTGCGCCAGCCAACTATCGGCTGCCGTAATTTGATCTGGATAGGTGGAACCGGCTAATACCTGTGCTACCAATTTATCGGGGAACAAGGCGATCGGCCCGACCATTTGATATAACTGCTCCGCTGTCGGCGGGACATACGCGGACTTGGTGGGGGCAGATGGCCCTGCGACAGCTTGATCGGGTGTTTTATCTTGCTTGCAGCCAGCCAGCGGCAACACCGCTATGCATAGCGATGTACTGAGCATGATGGATAGTGTCTTTTTATTAAACATTGTAATCTCTCAGTCGCGCAATAAAGTGGCATTAATGATGGCAAAGTAGCACGTAACTATCTGATCATCGTAGTAGGTTACAAAGTCTTGCGAACGCTTACTAATTCTTGCATATTCCCACATGTCTTTATACACACCGACTAATCAGTAAGTACTCACCCAAGGCCACCCGTTTGCAACCATATTCACTATCAGGATCACTGAGCGCGGCGTTTACCGCGCTGTTTTGCATTTTTCTGAGCGCCGCCGCGTGGCTGGGCTGGCTGCCTCTTACCATCACGGCCATCTACCTCGCGACAAGTACCGTAGCCTTCATCGCGTACGGAGTAGATAAGTCTGCAGCACGCAAAATGCGCTGGCGCACTAAAGAACGTACACTGCTTTGGCTGGGATTTTTTGGCGGCTGGCCGGGCGCTTTTCTGGCACAAAAAGTATTTCGTCACAAATCGCAGAAACAAGCATTCCAAATCGTATTTTGGATCAGCGTCGCTCTCAATTGCGCCACACTCGGTTGGATGTTCACACAAAGCGGATCGGCGTTTCTTCAAGCCGTTTTTTACAGCAGCACATAATCAACAATGACACACAGCAAGTATTTTCTGACGTGATGTCTGGAATTTGTGGAAAATTCCACATTTTCAACGGTTGTGGAGGGTCAAAAAATCCAAACACCAACAACCTGCTACAGTGCGCACAGTGAATAAAATATGAATAATCGCACTTAACAATACCCCTATTTTGAGGAATCCACTTGGTCTACACTTCAAGCGCCTGGCCCCCGGAAGGTACCGAAATGGGGGCGCTGATACGTCAAATTGACTGGACCAACACTGCCCTTGGACCGACGCATCATTGGCCTGCAAGTTTACGCATTGCCATCACCATGGCCTTGGATTCTCCTTTGCCGACCATCGTGCTGTGGGGACCAGAATTGATCCAGATCTATAACGACGCCTATCGCCCCATACTCGGGCTGCGTCATCCCGTCGCGTTCGGCCAGCGCACGCAAGATTGCTGGCCTGAGGTATGGGACTTTAATACACTCATTTATAACCGTGTGCTCAACACTGGCGAATGCATCCATCTGGAAGATCAGGAATATGTCATCACGCCATCCGGCGTTTCTGAAACCCGCTACTTCACGATTACCTATTCACCGACTCGAGACGAGTGTGGCGTAGTGTGCGGTGTGCATGTAGTGGCCATGGAAACCACGCGACGGGTGCTGGCCGAGCGTGAAAACATCACCCTTTTCAAGGCCACACGCTTTGCCGCCGATCAACTCCAGCAAATGTTTGACCATGCCCCCAGCTTTATGGCGTTACTCAAAGGACCTGAGCATATTTTCGACATCATCAATGCAGCCTTCATGCGTCTGTTCCCGCGCGATGACGTGCTGGGCAAATCGGTCCGGCAAGCGATTCCCCAATTCGAACGCCAAGGCCTGATCAAATTGCTCGATCAGGTGTATCTGTCTGGAAAGCCATTTTTGGCCTACGAAATGCCGGTGTATTTGCAAGAGTCGCCAGACGGGCCCGCCAATCAACGTTATCTGGACTTTGTCCTTCAACCGATCAGAAATGCTGAGGGCGCCGTTTCCGCCATTTTCGTCGATGGCAGCGACACCACCGAGCAGCACCACGCTCGCCTCGAACTACGCCGTCTGAACCAGATATTGACCGACAAAGTAGATTGTCTTGAAGACGCGCAAACCGAGTTACATCACTCCCGCTCGACTTTACGCAAGCTCATCGACCATCAAGAAAGCATCAAGGAAGACGAGCGCAAACGCATCGCCCGCGACATCCACGATGACCTCGGCGCAGTACTGACCGGCATTAAAGCCAACGTCTCGGTCTCCATTGATCGCTCCTTGCGCGCCGGACATCCCGAAGACTTGCTACTTTTGGACGCCGTAGATCAGACCGACGCCGCCATTGAAACCGTGCGCCGGGTTATCGCGGAGTTGCGCCCAAGCGTGCTCGATCAACTAGGCGTGTGGGCCGCGCTGGAATGGTACACAGGACAATTCCAGGAGCGCACCGGACTCAATTGCGCCTGCAGCATTAGCGAAAGCACCGCCGCCATCGAGCTCGACCCGGAACGCAGCACGATGCTGTTTCGCATCTTCCAGGAAGCGTTGACCAATGTGGTGCGCCATGCTGGCGCTACGCGGGTCAAGATCAGCGTCGCCCACCACCACCACGCCATCGTTGTCGAAATCAAAGACGACGGCAAAGGTATTGATCCAGAACAACTGCTAGATGGCACCTCCTGGGGCATCCTTGGCATGCACGAACGCGTCCGCCATTTCGGTGGAGAACTCAACATTTCCGGCGCACCAGGCGTGGGCACGGCAGTCTTGTTGCGACTGCCCTTGGGAGTGGTGAATTACAGTAGTACAGACTTGAGCTGATATGCGTGCTTTGATGGTGGCCACTGTCAGGTCATGACGACCACATCCATTACTCAGCTCAGATTACTCAGGAAACCGCGCCAATTTCTTTCCATTCGCAGGCAGTTGATACTGCGCCACATTGAGTTGCATCGCCAACAGCGTGTAATACGCATTAATACCCGTCAGATCGACCACGCCCTTGCTACCAAAACGCTTTTCGGCGCGATTGAAAGTGCTGTCGGATACCCGCTTGTTCTTGTGTAATTCGGTCGAAAAATCATAGACGATTTCCTCATCGTCACTCATTCCGGCAGGGCGACGGCCATCCGCAATCGCACTCGCAATTTCAGGCTTGATACCCGCCTTCAACGCGATCGGATAATGCACATACCATTCATAATCCTGCGCCCACTCGCGTGCGGTGATCAGAATGACAAATTCACTCAAGGTATTTCCGATAGCCGAGTTGTAGCGCAGATAATCCCCCATCGCCCGTGCCTGACTCATCACTTGCGGGCTATGCATCAAAGGCTCAAATGGCCCGAAAACTGGCACCTTGCGCGACGCCATAAAATCATCGGCCGCACTCTTTTGCTCATCCGTATATTTTTCCGGCGGTATCGTCGGCAAGCGACCGGCTGCGTGTACTACTGTGGTGAAAACGAGTGCGAGCGCACAAGCTATGACGACTGGTTTCATATTGTCTCGTAGTTGTTGTTTTTGAATTTGTTGGGTAATACTACTTTCTTTTGGTTCGCCTGGTGCAATAAAGCGATGTGCAATCTTGCCAGAGCGCACCGCAATCAAGACGTAAGCGCCCCGAATAAGAAACATCCCGGCATTACTTATGTGTAACGTAGAATGAACTTTCACTTTTGTGAAGTTAGGAATTCCCTTATGCAAAGTCTGCGAACCAATCTGGAATCACTCCCTGATGGCGGCAGCATCAAGCTATCTGAATTGATCGGCTCGTTCAGCTACGCGCTCGACATCACCGAAGGCCAGCCCGAGGGGCACTGCATCCGCTGCTGCTGGATAGGCATGCACATCGGACGCGAGATCGGCCTTCCTGAAGACCAGCTATGGGATCTGTATTACACCTTGCTACTGAAGGATTTGGGTTGCAGCAGCAATGCGGCACGCATCTGCGAGCTATACCTGACCGACGACATCAACTTCAAGCGCGACTTCAAAACTGTCGGCGAAAGCCTGCCCCAGGTGCTGAAATTCGTGCTCACACACACGGGACTCAAAGCCGGACTAGCCGCGCGTTTTCGCAGCGTCTTAACGATCTTGCGTGACGGCAGTGACATTGCCCGCGAATTGATCGCCACCCGTTGTCAACGCGGTGCAGAAATCGCACGGCTGCTACGCTTCTCTGAGGGTGTCGCTGGCGGCATTTACAGCCTCGACGAACACTACAACGGCGGCGGCAAACCCGATGGCTTAGCGGGAGAGGCGATACCCGTCTACGCCCGTATTGCACTCTTAGCGCAAGTCATTGACGTGTTCCTCACCGCCGAAGGTGAGACCGCCGCAATGAACGAAGTTCGCCTGCGCAGCGGCCGCTGGTTCGACCCGCAACTGGTGCAAGCCTTTGAACGCGCCGCACAAACAAACGGATTCTGGTCTACGTTAGCCGCACCCAATATCGCTGAAGCGGTGCTGGCACTAGAACCGGCAAACCGTGAGGTACCAGTCGACGATGACTACCTCGACGACATCGCTGCAGCCTTCGGCCAGATAGTCGACTCCAAAAGTCCCTACACCAGCGGTCACAGCACGCGGGTAGCGTTTTACACCGACTTAATTGCCGAAGCGCTAGGTCTCTCGCTGATTGAGCGCAGATGGCTCAAGCGCGGTGCGTTGCTGCATGATGTCGGCAAGCTGGGAGTGAGCAATAGTGTGCTCGATAAGGCAGGCAAACTAGACGCCGAAGAGTGGGCTGCAGTGAAACTACACGCCACTTACACAGAAATCATTTTGTCGCGTATTGGCGCTTTTTCCGAACTGGCACGGGTCGCTGCTGCGCACCACGAAAAACTCGATGGAGGCGGATATCCGCGTGGTTTGATGGCCGAGGACATCAGCATCGAGACACGGATTATTACGACCGCCGATATTTTCGATGCCATTACCGCAGATCGCCCCTATCGCGGACCGATTCCGGTACCGCGCGCGCTCGACATGATGGCTGAAACGGTGGGTAGTGCGATTGATCCGGACTGCTTTGAGGCGCTCAAGGCTGCGTTAGTGAAGCTTTCTGACTTGCCGGGGGATGTGGTTGATGTGGCGCTGCTGGATTGAGGCGGTTTACAAAAATGTCCCGCTGGCTGAATGGCCTTTAAAAGGTTGTGCGAGTTGCTGGATTTATGTTCGCTCTTATGACAAATCCGAAGCGATACATACTGGCCAGAGTGATTTATGTCGCAAAAATCATATCCCACCGCCGCGCTTCCGATGTCGCCCTCATTATTTTTCATGTCGTTAAAATTAATTTTTAGCGACACATTTCTTTGACATGTCGCTGCTGACGACATATCATCAAAATGTGTCGCAATAACTCGATTTAAAGAACATGACAAAAAATATCTCTTCATGGCAACCTGAACAACCTTACAACGAACTTCCGGAGTTGCCACCGATATCCGAGCTGGAAACCAAACTAGTTTTAAAGCGATGTATTGCAGCCCGTGTCGCGCTTGCAGAACTTAAACAAGCCGCAGAATTGATTCCCAATCAGACAATGTTAGTAAATATTATTCCGCTGCTGGAGTCTAAAGATAGCTCGGCGATAGAAGGGATTGTCACAACAACAGACCTGATCTTTAAGCATGCTCAAGGAAGTGATGCCCAAGTAGACGGCGCGACCAAAGAAGCATTGCGCTATCGAACCGCGCTTCGGGCCGGTTTTTCTTCGTTACAAGAGAGGCCACTTTGCACCGCTACTGCAATCGAAATCTGTCGCACCTTAAAAGGCGCTGACATGAATATTCGGCAAACTCCCGGAACGCAACTGGCCAATGATCAGACCGGCGCGGTGATATATACACCACCAGTCGGTGAGGATGCTCTGCGCAATTTGTTGGGCAATTGGGAAAAATTTCTGCATAACGAAATCGACATCGATCCTCTGATACGCATGGCCGTAGGACATTACCAGTTCGAAGCGATTCACCCTTTCGTGGACGGTAACGGTCGTACCGGTCGGGTACTCAACATTCTGTATCTGATTCATGAAGAGCTTCTCAATCTGCCCATCTTGTACCTGAGTCGATACATCACTGCGAACAAAGCAGACTACTATCGCCTTCTGCTAGGCGTTACGAGCGATGGCGCCTGGGAACCCTGGATCATGTATATGCTCGAAGCGGTCGAAGAAACATCCAAATGGACGACAGCAAAAATTTCTGCCATTCGGGACTTGGCAGATGTCACTGTGGAATATGTCAAAAACCAACTTCCAAAGATCTATACACGCGAATTGGTTGATGTCATTTTCGAGCAACCCTATTGCCGGATCACGAATCTGGTCGATAAAAATATCGCGAAGCGCCAGGCTGCGTCTCGATATTTGAAGGATTTGGTCAGGATCGGCGTGTTACGAGAAATTGAAGCTGGTAAGGAGAAAATTTTTATTCACCCAAAACTCATGGGGCTGCTTACTCAGGATAACAATGTCATTGTTCCTTATGCTGATCTGGTCGCAAATTAACGTTTACTGTCTTCTGTCCTAATAGCTGAGTACCCGCATAAAATTGCTGCTTCAAACTAAGTGCGCAAGAAAACCAAGCGGCCCGTAACACCTACCATCTGCGGCTTGTAGGGCCGCGATGTATGCCGTGCGGTTGAGCTT
>NZ_JBRIIQ010000137.1:0-7907 GCF_052976905.1 Glaciimonas sp. GG7
GCTGGCGGTGTGGTTTGCCTATTCGCCAAATCGCCAGGGCCTTCACCCGCAAACATATCTGGCTGGTTTCAGTGGCGTGCTGTAGGCGGACGCATTTGCCGGCTACGATAAAATCTTTACCGATGGTCGCGTTAAAGAAGTCGCCTGCATGGCGCATGCCCGGCGAAAGATGCATGATCTGCAGGTCCGTAAAGCGACACCGACGACGACCGAAGCGCTGCGCAGAATCGGCGAACTTTATGCGATTGAAGCGCAGATCCGCGGTCAACTTCCCGATGAACGACAACGCATACAACAACAACAAAGCCGTCCGTTGCTCGATCACTTTGAGAAATGGTTGCGCGAACGGCTGTTGATGCTCTCGACTCAGTCAGATACGACCAAGGCGATCAATTACATGCTCAACCAGTGGCAGGCCCTGGTGTATTACTGTGATGATGGCATCGCCGAAATCGACAACAATATCGCCGAGAATGCATTGCGAGGAGGTTGCCTGGGGCGTAAAAACTTCTTATTTCTGGGGGGCGACAGCGGCGGAGAGCGCGCGGCTGCCATGTACTCACTTATCGGATCGGCCCGCATGAACGGACTTGATCCGCAAGCCTATTTACGTCATGTCTTCACCTACATCGCTGATCATCCGATTAATCGGATTGACGAATTGCTGCCGTGGAACGTCGCCCATTTATTGCGCACGCGATCTGAATAAACACGATGTCAGTCAGATACGGCTGTCAAGAACGGTGCTGGAGTCACGCTTACACTCGTACCGGTCCAACTGTCGTTTCTAAATTTAACAATGCATCATAAATTTATCGCAGTGATGGAAAAAAAATTGTGGAATCCTGTCTAACGTTGCAGGAAACAGATGAGTGGCATCTGTGGCTGGCCCCAATCTGGGTACGATTTAACTTTTAAAATTGGACATAAAATGACAGCAGTAACGCATAATTTCTCAATAACACCGGCCTCTTATAGCAATAACATCGATACAGGTTTGGTAAAGAAAAATTCGGATCAAATGTCGCCGGTAAGTGGTGATTCTCTACAGTTTCAATTGCTTAAAACTAAGGTTGACGTAGTCCTGCAATTGATTGAATTAGTGCACGAATCTCTGGATCTGGAAGATGCTATTGAAAGTGTGGGTAATGATGAAGCTGATGTCAGCGATATCGAGCTTGAGGCGGCAGAGCAAGACAGCAATGTAGATCCTGATGGACGTAATGGTGGCGGTCATTCGGGGCAGGATCAATCAAAAGGTGAAGAACAGGATACGCAGGCCAAAGATGAGCAGGTATCTGCTAAAGGTAAGCGAAGTGCTGGAGTTCAGCAATACCGTGCTGATGTATCTAACTGGTTGGGAGCGGCAGAAGATTTTGTTGATGTTAGCCAGAAAATCCTGCGCAGTCCCCGTACTTTCTCTTCACCAGGTGCCTTCTCGCCAGGATCCAGTGTTGGTGCCGGTCCGACAGAAGAGGAAATGTGGTGGAAAGTAGATTCAAAAAATACCATCAACTATCAGCGAGATGAAAATCCCGACTTGGTATTTGCTCAGATAACGGCAGAGTACACACGGATCGTTGATAAATCTCTGATTCTTCAATTGAACGAGCAAAAAATGAAAAATGGCAGGATCGCTGACTACAACATGATCATGGAGAAGCTGCGCGCTATCTCTGGAGATAAAGATGATAAGGATCAAATCCCGGATGCGGATTTTGATGTGGAAATGGAACCTCATCCTGATTCGCCTATTCATGATTTGATGAAACAAGAAGCGGAGGATAAGAGGCTTGCAGCTCTCGAGAAGCTTAAAAATAATCCAGGGTACGCTGCTCTGGTGAGCAAAGGCGGGGTAGGTGAGCCGAAGTATTTCTATGAGAGCAAAGGAGAGATTTGGGGTTTCTGGCCTGGAGCAAATGGTAGTGATAAACAGGAAGATGGAGCGTGGTGGCATCCCTTAGACCGCAAGCCGAATGAATCGATAAAGGCCGACGTTATTGCTGTGTCAAAAGTCGACAAGAACAAGATATCGCTGCGGGATATGATGGCCAAGTACGGCTTGACGCCATTACCAACGACCGCCAAGTTAGCCAGGGTGATGCTTGAAACGACTAAGAGTCGTGTGGATACGGAGGCTGCTAATCTGCAATTGGATATGGTCCGTTTGAACAAGTTGAATAGCAATCGTAGTGAAGGCTACTCAATGTTGGCGAACAATAACAAACAGGTGTCGGACACACGTAATGGAATTATCAGTAAAACGTAATATCAGTAAAAAGTAGCGCCAGTCATGTAGGGAATGGGGGGCTTACCTCTTTCTCTGCATTGGCTTGAACTAATAAATATAAAACTAATTGGATATGTCATGAAAACAGAAGATCAAGATTTTCAGGAGCTGTTGGACTCCATGCAAAATGGCGAAACGATTGCTTCATTGCAGGGGATGAGTCTGCAAGATCTGGAGAAAATTTATCAAAAGGGTCATGATTTTTATGTTCAGGGAAACTACGCTGAGGCGCTCACGAACTTTGCTTTGACAGTCTATTATTATCCACTCGACAAGCGCTTCCACAAAGCCGCAGCCGCATGTTGTCAACGACTCGGACGCTTTGAACGTGCGCTACAACTGTATGCCGCAGCCGGGCTGATTGATCCGCTTGACCAGGCCACAGCGCTGTATGCGAGTGAATGTCTGATTGCAATGGGGCGGGAGGAAGATGCTCACAAAAAACTCACTTTAATTGTGCGTCATACCCGCGCAGATCCAAATAAAAGTGCGGTCAAGGACCAGGCCGAAGCTTTGCTAGCGCAATTGCGCGATCATCAAACGGCGTGATAAGTAAGACCGCATAATTTTAGACTATATAACCCCTCGCAGACAGTACGACTGTACGCCGAAGAGGAGGCAATGATGTAGATGCAGTTATGTGGACTTATTTAGCGCTACATCATAATTAACAGGAATGTAAACATGGCGTTGATAAATATTTCTCCGGTAACGTCCGTTACCAACTATCTCTATGAAGCTCCGCAAGCCAAGAGCACAGAAAAAGCGGATCAACCTCAAAAACCATCCAATATCGCAGAGCTGCATGTAGAAAAATTGCTGCTGGCAACTTACAAAGAGGCGGCAACAGAATTATTGTTCGTAATAGATGCAGGAGATAACGACGCTACTGTTTCCTTTCTGGAAGATACCGGGCTTGAGTTTGCAGCCGAAGATGCAGCTGGCGAAATAGATGATATCTCAGATTCAAGTGATGCAGATATTAGCGATAACCAGGATAGTGTCGATCCTGATGGCAAGGGTGGACAAGGTCATGGCGGTGGCGCTGAACAGGATGGTGAAACACGTCAATTCAATCAAATTGACGTCGAGGCTAAGACAGCAAAAAGTGTTGCTCATCAGCGTTCCTCACAACAGACCTCCACTTCATCCCGACTTTATGAGCACCGTAAAGCAGTGGTGTTTGCGTTGCAAACAAAAATAGCACAGGCCGATGTGTTGTTGAATCGCGATAGCACAGTATCACTGGAGAGGCGCGGAAATGTTTTCTTGGGTGATGCGACTGAAACAGACTATCTAATACTGATCAAACAATTATCAGCAGAGCTGGCCGATCTGATTGGGGTGGTAATGCGAGATCAAGCGCTCGTCTTGAAGGAGCGCAATGTCCAAATTAATGACCAGCAAGTGGCGATCGATGCTTTGGAAGCTCGGCGGACTGGTAACGTTGATAGTGCAGATAGCGTACCGGTTGATGTTGTTGAGTTGGATAAGAATAAATCCAATATCGGTCCCCAAAATTTCCCAGCCGATACCAAGCCAGAAGTGCTGAAGCAAGGCCGAATTCATCAGGTTGAGACGGCAACGCCGCCAGTAGAAAAATCGCCACTGAACAATACTCCTGCTCCTGGGGTTGCGCACAGTTCTTTCGGCACCTACATAAGTCCGACGAAAGAGGTATCCCAAGATGTATCTAAACAAGGTAAAGCTGATTCAGACAAACTTCAGGCACAAATCGATAGTCGCATTGAGACATTAAGAAATGAGCTGTCACAGCTTTCTATAGCACAGTACGTTGATATTCAGCGCATGCAAAAAATGTCATCTATCTATATGAAGGCGATGCAAATTGCAGGCGATATGGTTCTTCTTGGCTCAGTACCTTCAATTGCGTCTTTCGGCAAACTAATGGTTGATACCACTAGCGTGGATGCCCCCAAGAGCGAGCGCAGCCAGTTTTATCAGATGGATGGAATGCCGCTTCTGGCAGCACCGCAGCGATACGACAGCAACACGCCACCGATACCAGTTCCTAAGACGATTATCCAGGCACCGAATCCTGGCACTGTTGTTTCTGCTGATGATGCTGATAATGAACTTTTGGCGCTTGAGTTTGCGCTCTTTAAGGCGCGAAAAGACTTCGAAGAATTTACATCCGAAGCGTCGATTAATACCATTAAAAGTGACAAAGCAACGAAAGAATTGTTGACGGAAAAAAAACTGGAAGAGATGGATGAGCTGTTGAAAGCCATAGACAAGGTTATAAAGGATGAAAGTATTCTTTCCTGGTTCACTTTAGCATTTAGCGCAATTGTTGCAGTGGCTACATTTGTCGGAGGTGCTCTAACGTGTAATCCTGGTTTGATTGTCGCGGGTCTTTGCGCGCTATCGGATGTTATTGATGCCCTCGCGACTAAGTGCGGCTATGAGGGGCCGTCACTTTCAATTACGCATCATATAACTAAGCTCCTTGTCGATGCATTTGTAGGACTGGGGATGGATAAAGATGCAGCGCAGATTTTAGCGGTCGTTATCATAATTGTGGTTCAAGTCGCACTTACGGTAGGTGGACATTTTGCAGCAACGAAAATTTCGAAGATGACCAATTTATTTCAGGGCTCAAAATTCCAGCTGTATGCGGCACGGATCGAGACAGCTACGACAATGGTTTCGGGAGCCTCTACGGCTTCAACAGGTGGCATGAAGGTCAAACTAGCTTTCGATAAAAGAGATAATCGCGAGACGGAAATGAATCAGATGAGAATGCGATTAAAGCTGGCCGAACTACAGATGCTGATACAGAGAGGTACTGAGGATCTTAAAAAATTGATGGCTGACTCTCAATTTTTCTCCAAAGTATTCATGGCAATATTAATGGGCAATCGCGAATCAATTCGTCATATTCTCGGTACACCAGGCCAAAGCGCCACGTCAGTTACAGCATAATTAATTGAAAGGTTAAATAATGACAACTCATATTCCAGCAGCAGTTCCTGTTTCAGTTTTTAATAATTTTTTCGATATTAAATCAACGCAAGTCGAACGCCAATGTGTGACGCCCAACGACGTTGGCCAGCCACCAACATCAGAAGCATTTTCAGAGGCAACGAAAGGGGCCGGTGTGAGCGCGTCGCGCTGCGCTCAGCTTTATAACCCTACTGTGAATCCTGACGCTTCCGAGTTGGTTCATGATCTAAAAGTAAAAGCAGAAGCTGATCCAAAAGGAAATGCTGGTAAGCAGGAAATACTGGATAGCATCACACTTCCATTTGTCCTCAAAAATTTGCCCGGAGCGGATTCAGGTTCTCCAAACTTGACGTTTTTTATGCGACATAATGCGGCTGAGACAAAAGGCGATAACGTAACAATCCCTTCAAAAATGTCTACGAATGACTTGCTTAAAGAGTGTGATGAATTGCAGGTGAACGTACAGAAAACCAATGAATTCTTACGGACTCTGCCACAAGAGCAACAAGATGAAATTTTTGAAGTCATACATTTATCGCTCACACCGAGCATCAAGCTCATAGCTGACAGTCAAGATGAAATAATAAAAGTGGGATTTCACTTTGCGGAAGAAAGTGGTCTTGTTCCGCAAGGTACTTATGAAAAATTCACAGCCAAATATGGCTCAGCCGAACCTTTACTGCGTGCTGTACATATTAGATTTGAGAGCTCTGGAAAACCATTTGACGCGTCCGCCGTATACATGGTTTTTATCCAGATGTCGCAAAAAATGAGCGTGATGAGCCGAGTGCTCTCAAAGTCCGCACAGCAATCACTCATCGACAATACGATGAAACAATTAGCCGAGAAGAAGTTGGCAAGTGATAAACAATTTACTGCGGATGTCGTTTCTGCAACTACAGAAATTGTTAGCGGAGTAGTTACTTGTAGCGTAGCAGCTGGGCAAATGTATTCTTTAAGATCTTCGAATATAAAACCGAAGATCGAAATACCCGAGTTACCGGCGACTCCAAGTGTGCCATCTACACCAGTGAGTACGACGACGCAGGGTGGGGGGGCTACTTCTTCCCGGATTCTTGTCCAGGGTAAGGATGGTCGGCTAAGCTCTCACCAAACTCATCCATCGCAGAACACCAATAATGGGCAAGCGAATAGTGCTAAAAATAAGCAAAACCCTGCTAATAAAACAGATCCGAATCCCCAGGTTTCCCCTGACACGGAATTGTTTGACCGGAATCGGAATCAACAAATTTCTGATTTCAGTAGGGGACTGTCTGATGTCATTAAAGGCTCGGGTAAATTGGCAGTCGCTTTCATTACACGAGATGTCAGGGAGCACGAAATGAAAGTAGAGGAATTCAAATTAAATGGCGATTTGGCGCGCATGAAGCATGACGATTTAAATCAAGCATCTTTGAAATTCATCGCTCTGGTTGGGACATTGATGGCTGGTTATGTAGCAATGGAACAGTCTAAAGCAGATACGAACCGCTCGCTAATACGATAGTTTTCTATGTTTTTTAGGTTGATTTCAACCAGTGTATTTTAGTCAGACCAATTGAATAGCGGTGCTAAATCGATGATTTTTAGGTGATTTAGTGCCATACATTTAATTGGTCTTTTCGTCATGCTGTGCAGTGATAAGTACGCACTAAAAATATAGTGATTCTGCGCGGGTGAGGTAGGTTAATTATTTTGGAGTAGATGAAATGGCTGTAACATCAATGTCGGTAGGACAGAATAATCCAGTCTCAGTAGCTAATTATTCTCAAAGTGTGCAAGACGATATCCACAGTAGTTTTACCCGCGATGGAAATACGACATATTTTCAGAAAGGAGTGTATGAACACACATTTATTGAGGCTCATCTTTCCAATATAGCGTGTTCTAGTGCGCCCGATGTAAAAGTTCAATATGCAGATGGAAAGCCATGTGGGGTAGAGGTCCGAACTGATGGTAAAAAACCTATAAACTTCGACTTCGACCATCCTTATATGGTGAAACTAATTGATGATTATTCAGGACTGGTGGGAGGTCAACAGTTCGAACTGGCCAAATGTATAACGGTTACACCAACGCAAGCGAAGGATGGTACATGGTCTATAGATTTCCTTATGCGTTCGCCTCCAGAGCCAACATATGCAGAGCCAACATATGCAGAGTCAACACATGATATTTTTAATCCAATCTATGAAACCACGAGAGATCTTGAAGATAAAAAATCCTCGATCTTATCTCCTGAAAAATTCACAGTTGGTGACCTCCATCCTCCTCAAGAACTACCTTCATCTACTTCAACTACTGTAGTAATTCACAGGTTTTATCCTAGCCCTGTTTTGGATGAGGAACAGAAAGATCCAAAGTTGGTGGTGGAGCCTATAACTGTGGATATGGGGACAGATACGGACATGCCACCTGATGCGCCAGGTACGAAAGATAAGGAAACGTTGCCACCTAGTGCGCCAGGAACGAAAGATAAGGAAACGTTGCCACCTAGTGCACCAGGAACGAAAGATCAGGAAACGTTGCCACCTAGTGCACCAGGAACGAAAGATCAGGAAACGTTGACACCTGATGCACCAGGAACGAAAGATAAGGAAACGTTGCCACCTAGTGCACCAGGAACGAAAGATCAGGAAACGTTGCCACC
>NZ_JBRIIQ010000138.1:0-7745 GCF_052976905.1 Glaciimonas sp. GG7
GGCAGCGGCATTTGCGGTCGCCTTCTTTTTGGTTACTTTTTCTTGGCGAAGCAAGAAAAAGTGACCGGCTGCCGGGCCGCCCCCGGCAAGCATCAACGGAGTACATACCCTTTCAATTACCAACTTAACGTTGCAGTTGCAGTTAACCTACCCATTCAATAACCACCAACCCAAATCCATCACCCAACCACCTCAAGCACATATCCAACACGCGGAAAATGCACATGCACAACCCCAGCCCGCGCATCCAAGCGCCGCAAGCTAAAGTGCGAAGAACTAGCCGCAACCAACTCCCCCTCAGAGACTTCCGGCCCAAAACTCTCCGCCCGAACACTCACCCGAGCCCCCAAAGCAATCCCATGCTCATCCAAAAACCCATGATCAACAAAAGGCCCACTCCCAATAGCTAACGGCTGCGCATCCGCCGCAACCGCCACCGCATCAGCAGAAAACATCGGCATAACCTCCCCATGCCCCAACACCCCCATCCTTTCCATCCAACTCAGCAGAACCGGAAAGCCACCCAACATCTCCGCCACAACAGGCGTGAATTGCCGACTAAACCACAGCCCGTGATACACAGAAAAATCAGCAATACACGGCTGCTGCCCCAACAAAAAAGGCTGCCCGTTAAGCATCGATACCAGCCGATCAAAATACAATCGACAAGCCGCCGCTGCATCCGGCGCACGCAGCCTGAGCATTGCGCCCTTCATCGCATCGCGGTCTGCGCCAAAAAGGGAAGTCGTCTCCACCGGCGCACCAAAAAACATCAGCGCCGTATCTCGGGGTGGTGCCAACACACTCCAAAACAACGTGCTATCAGCCCACTGCGCAACAGTACGCGCCAACCCCGCACAGGCAATCGGATACAGCAACGGCTCCGGATGCAGCCGTTCAATCACATCGCAAATAAGCGCACTGTCGCAATAAATGTCAGCGCCAATTTGGAGGATAGGGGTTTTGCGATAACCACCAGTAAGCGCAACGACGTCCGGCTTGGGCATGACACCGGGGACAATCACCGACCGCCAGGCTAATTTTTTGTATCCCATCACCAGTCGAATTTTTTCTGAAAACGGAGAAATCAAAAAGTGATGCAGAATCAGATCAGCCATATTTTTACCTCTGTAAAAAATTTAATGCATGCCGAGATATGCAGCACGCACTTTAGGATCGTGCATCAGATCAACACCCCGTCCACGATGCGTGATGCTCCCGGTTTCCAATACATAGGCGGTATCCGCAATTGCCAACGCCTGATTCGCCATTTGTTCTACCAATAAAATTGTCAATCCATCGGTACGCAAACTACAGATCGTCGCAAAAATTTCCTTGATGATCAGCGGCGCGAGGCCTAGCGATGGTTCATCGAGCAACAGCAACCTGGGGCGGCTCATCAGTGCACGGGTTATCGCCAGCATCTGCTGCTCGCCGCCCGACAACGTGCCGGCGAGTTGATGCTGACGTGTGCCCAGTATCGGAAAAAGTTCAAACGATCGCACCATATCGCGGGCGATGCCAACCGGGTCGCGGCGGCGCAAATACGCTCCTAAGATCAGGTTGTCGCGCACACTCTGGTCTGGAAAAATACCGCGTCCTTCTGGCGAAAGTGCAATCCCCAGTCCTGCGCGGCGATGTGCTGGCAAGCGGGTGATGTCGCTATCCATAAAACGAATCGTACCGGCGGTCGGTATTTCCCAACCGGCAATGCTTTTGAGCAAAGAGCTTTTGCCAGCGCCATTGGCACCGATAATCGCCACGACTGCACCGGAGGGGATTTCCAGCGAAATCGACCGTAGCGCCGAGATCGATCCGTAACCGACATCAACGCCGTTAAGAATTAACATACGCACGACTCCTCTGCGATGGAAACAACTTCGGCAGGTGCGCCAAGATACGAAGCGATCACGCGGGCATCTGCCCGAATAAAAGCGGGCGAACCTTCGGCAATCTTGACGCCGTGGTCGAGGACGATCACGTGATCGGAAATCCTCATCACCAGATCCATGTGATGCTCGACCATCACGATGGTGATACCGAGTGCAGCGATGCGCACAATCAGGTCGCCCAGTTCGGCGCTTTCTTGCGGATTCAGACCAGCGGCTGGTTCATCGAGCAATAGCAACACCGGATCGGTTGCCAGCGCACGCGCTAACTCAACCCGTCGTTGCAAGCCGTAAGCCAGACTGGCAGCAGGTCGCCCGGCCAAATGCGACAGTCCGATAAAAGCCAGAATCGATCCCGCACGCGCACGTGCTTGCCGCTCCTGGGCTTGCGCCGATGGCAATCCCAACAATGAACTGATGAAACCGTTCCCCATCCGACAGTGACGACCTATGAGGATATTGTCCAATACCGGCAAGGCCCCGAACAAGCGCAGATTTTGAAATGTGCGTGCAATCCCATTGCGGCAAATCGCATGGCTGGCGAGCTGACCCATCTCCTTGCCCAGAAAAGCGATGCGTCCAGAGCTGGCCGGAATGACGCCGCTGAGCAGATTAATCATGGTCGTTTTGCCTGCGCCGTTAGGACCGATCAGGGCATGGATTTTTCCCGGTCGCAACGTCAACGAGACGTCTTGCACAGGATGGATACCGCCAAATGATTTACACAGGTTTTGTACTTCAAGGAACGCGACGTTGCTATCCGGTAACGCCAGTTGCGGCAGCGACGCATGTGCGGCAAGCGTCACTTCAGTCAGTCGAGGACTGAAGATGCGCATCAAACTCCCCACAACACCCGCAACACCATCAGGCATCACATACAGCGCAAACAACAGCAACGCGCCATAACCGAAATGCTGAAGCGACGGCCATTGCGCCAGCCAGGCGTCAATCAGGGTCAGTAATACCGCGCCGATCAATGGCCCGGACAACGAACCCGCGCCACCCAGCATGACCAGCAACAAAATAAAAATCGACAAATTAAAATTGATGTAATCGGAATTAATGTACTGCCCATGCTGCGCCACCAAAGCCCCAGCTATTCCACAGCACACGCCAGCGATGACAAAGGCCAGCACCTTATAGCGATACACATGCACGCCAGCGCAAGCAGCGGCGATATCATCGGTCTGAATCGCCAGCCAGGCCCGGCCAAAGCGCCCGGTGAGCAAATTACGTAATAGCAGATGCGTGATCAGGCCCAGCGCCAACACGACCCAGACCCATTGCAATCCGGATAGCGGCACGCCCGATAACGTCAGCGCTTTGACGCCATAGATGCCCTGCGCACCGCCAAACACCTCGGTCCATCCCGAGACCAGTTTTTCTACCACAATGCCAAACGCCAGCGTCACCATCGCCAGATAGGGACCACGCACGCGCAGCGACGGCCATGCAATGAGCGCTCCACACAAGCCGGCCAACACCGCGGCACCGAGCAACGCACAAACCGGATGCCAATCGAAACGGGTGCTGAGAATCGCCGCCCCATACGCACCGGCGGCAAACAAGCCAGCCTGTCCCAACGACTTCTGTCCGGCAAATCCGACCAAGACATTCATCCCGGCGGCGCAGAGAAAATACACGCCCATCATGAACAACAAGCCCAACTGGTAATCGTTCTTCGCCAGCGCCGCCAGCAACGCAATGAGCGCGGCAATGACCAAAGGACCAAGGACCCCGCGCATCAGACTTTTTCCACCGGGCGCACACCCATCAAGCCATACGGCCGACAAGCCAACACCAGAATGACCAGCAAAAACACCACCACCTCACGCCATTGCGCTTGCCATAAATTGACCATCGACTCGACCAGTCCGAGGGCGAAGCCGCCCACTACGCAACCGCGTGGATTGGACAGGCCGCCGATAATGGCCGCAGAAAAACCTTTCAGCCCTATCGTCAGACCGATAAACAATGATGCCGAAGTGATCGGTGCAATCAGAAAGCCGCCCACACCGGCCAGCGCCGAGCTCACCACATAGGCCCCCACCATCATCGCCCCGGCGTTAATCCCCATCGCCCCCGCCACGCGCGGATCATGGGCCACGGCGCGCATCGCCTTGCCGGTCATGGTGCTGCGCATCACCCAATCGAACACCAACATGATCAAGACGCTGACGCCCAAGATCAACATTTCCTGCGGTCGAATCCCGATCCCGAACAGGTGTAATACCTGGTCGCCCAGAGGCGATGGCACGAATACCTGTGACGGCCCCCACAACGCCAGACCGCCACTGGTCAGAATGATGCCAAAACCGATCGTACTCATCACCCAGGACATCCCGCTGCCACCAGAAAACGGTCGCACCGCCAGCACATACAGCAACGCCCCGACAGCGCCCACCACCAGAATCACCGCAATCGCAGAAAAAATCTGCTGCCAGACCACCAGCGGTAAATCAGCTAGCGAAGAGTTGAGCGGCTTGCCGGTCAGCAACCATAACGCCGAGAGACCGACAAAAGCGCCAAAGGAAATGAAGTCCCCCTCGGCAAAATTGAGCGTCTTCGTCGTCGTGAAGGTAATACTGAAACTCAAGGCGAACAACGCATACGCGCCCCCGACGGCAAGGCCGCTGATGATTGCCTGGATCACTGTGGTGAGCATGGTGAACAGACCTTTCTGAAACGGATGACAGAGTTCGTATTAGGAAGTATTGACATATAAATTTGGTGAAGCACTCTTAAACCCGTTCGGACTGAGTAGGCACAAAGTGCCGTATCGAAGATGCACTGACGTATGTAACTACTTCGATACGCCCTTACGGGCTACTCAGTACGAACGGGTTTTCATACATTCAAATATCAACACTCAAAATTATTTTTTGTAATCAACTGCGACCAATGACTTGATCACCGGATCGGTATACGCCACCAACTTGCCATCGCGCCATTTGACCCAGCGGTAATCGTTGGAACTAAGCGCTTCGCGCAGCGTGGCCGAAAACGGTGTGGCGTAGGTTTTCATGACGCCATCGACATTGCCCTGCAAACTCTCTAACGCAACGCGCAGCTTCACGCCGTCAGTGCTATTGGCTTGCCTGATCGCAGCGCTTAGAAGGAGTACTGCGTCATAGGCGTGACCGGCGATGCCAAACGGACTCGACGGCATTTTTGGTGCAATCCGCTCGTACAATTTTTGCTGACGCGCGGTGCGCTCGTCGGTCAATGTTTGCAAGAAGATCGGCCCTGCACCAGCCTTGCCTGCGATCTCATAAAACGACGGTTGCTGAATGCCCCAGGACATCAGCGTGGTTGGCATATAGCTGATTTTTTCCATGCTGCGCATCAACTGCGCGGACGGTACGGCTTGCGCCCAGACCACCAGCGTATCAACCCCGGCGGCCTTGCATTTACTCAGTTGCGAAGTCATGTCCGTGTCGGCGACGGCAAATTTCTCATTGCAGCCGGGTTCGATTTGCTGCAACTTGCCGATCTCTTCGATATCCTTCAAACCGCCCTGACCGAAGCCGGTGGTCTCAACTAAATAGCCGATCTTCTTGCTGCTCGGATTTTTCTTCGCATACGCCATGAGCGCAGCAATCGAATCACGGTCCACCATCGAGACCCGGAACATGTAATTGTCAGCGCCCGGACTCATCGGATAGGTGATCGCCGTAGCTGAGCCAATGGCGCCGATGACCGGGATTTTTTTCTGATTCGCAATATGCTTCCAGGCCAGTGCATTACCTGAATTGGTAGGGCCAATAACGGCCACGACTTTCTCGGCATCGATCAACTCTGACATGTTTTGAATCGACTTTTGCGGCTGCGACAGATCGTCACGCGTCACCAGACTGAGCTTGCGCCCGAGCACGCCACCGGCGGCATTGATGTCTTCAATAGCGGCTTCGATTCCGAAGACGGCGGCCTTTCCGCTCAAGGCCGAGGGCGAGGCGGAGAGATCGCCGTTAAAGCCAATCTTGATATCTTCGGCATGCGCCGCCGATACGGTGGCAAATAACATTGCCAGAGCTAGTGTGTGCTTATGTGCGTGTGTGTGTATCTTCATTTTTTTGTCTCCTGCTGTGGATGGTGCAGATGTCGCAGTGGTCTGCGATCTATTTGCGCTTTTTAACGGTACTCATTGTTCAACTTAAGGCGTGGCGCTCAACTGAAATCCTTCATAACCATTGGCAGCAACCTCATCACACTTACGCCGATAAGGCACAACGCCACCGACATAAGGCATAAACACACGCGGCTTGCCGGGCACATTTGCCCCGACATACCAGGAGTTAGCAAGCGGAAATAAGGTTTTGTCAGCCACCGCATTGACATGCTCAACCCACAAATCTTCTGCTGCGTTATTCGCCTCTATCGTCTGCAATACACGCTCGCGCATCCATGCCAGACAGGCAGCGATCCACTCGACATGCTGCTCGATGGCAAAAATCATATTTGCCAATACCGATGGGCTGCCCGGTCCGGTGATGGTGAACAGATTCGGAAAACCGGCCATCATCAAGCCGAGATACGTGCGCGGTCCGGCTTCCCATTTGTTGGCAAGCGTCTGGCCTGCGCGTCCGGTGATATTGATCTTCAGCAGCGCGCCAGTCATCGCGTCGTAACCCGTGGCGAAGACGATGCTATCGAGCGCGTAATGCGCATCCGTCGTCTGCAAACCGGTGGCGGTAATGGTCGTGATGGGGGCTGTGCGCAGATCGACTAAGGTGACGTTGTCACGGTTAAAGGTGCTGTAATAATCGGAGTCCACGCAAATCCGCTTGGCCCCGATCGGATAACCGGTTGGTGTAAGCAAGGCCGCAACAGCAGGATCTTCCACGATGTCGCTGATCTGGCTGCGCACAAAATTGGCGGCGCTATCGTTGGACTTGATATCGAGCATCAGGTCTGAGAACGAATGCATGAAATTAACGCCGCCCGATTTCCAGCGCCGGGTAAATTCACTACGTTGCTGCTCGGGACTGACTTCATGCGCCTTGTGCGGACTCTTTTCGTACAAGGTCCCGGAGCTGGTATCTTCACGCGCCTGCTGCCGCAAGTTGGCGTAGTTGTCTTTCCAGCGCCGTTGATCCTGCTCGGTCAGCGGCGCATTGCGTGCCGGGACACTAAAGTTGGCGGTACGCTGGAAAGCGAACAGTTCGCCAGCCTGCTGCGCAATGACCGGAATACTTTGTATGCCCGACGATCCGGTCCCGATTACACCGACGCGCTGGCCGCTGAAATCCACCGCTTCGTGCGGCCAGTTGCCGGTGTGATAGATCTGCCCCTGAAAGTCGTCGATACCGGCAATATCAGGCATGCGGGTTGACGACAGACAGCCAGTGGCCATGATGCAGAAGCGGGCCGATAAGGCTGCTCCGTTATCAGTACAAATATCCCACCACCCTTTTTGGTCGTTGTAAGTCGCGCTGATAACGCTGGTCTCAAACGTGATATCGCGGCGCAAATCAAAGCGCTCGGCCACGTGCTCGGCATAGGCCAGAATCTCTGGCTGGGCAGCAAAGCGTTCGCTCCATTGGTATTCTTGTTGCAGGGCTTCGGAGAATGAATACGAATATTGCATACTCTCGACATCGCAACGCGCGCCGGGATAGCGGTTCCAATACCAGACGCCGCCGACATCGCGGCCTTTCTCGAACCCTTGCGTGGTCAGCCCCAACTGGCGCAAACGGTACAGCATATACATCCCGGCAAACCCGGCACCGATGACGACGGCATCGACGCTCGGCTGACCCTTCTCTATTCCACTTTTGATCGACTCTTTGGTCGACTCATTAGTATCTGGCATTGCGTCTCCTCCACCATCAAACTTATTGCGTCATCACAAACGAT
>NZ_JBRIIQ010000139.1:0-7605 GCF_052976905.1 Glaciimonas sp. GG7
TCTATGCCGAGTACCACGGACAAGCACGAATCGATGTGGGGACGGCGGGGCAACGCTGTACTTCGCTGCGCCGTTTAATTGTGCATAGTGATATTTACGACACGCTGCTGCCGCAACTTCGCACGGCCTATAGCAAGATTACTATTGGTGATCCACTGATGAAAGAAACCTTAGTTGGCCCTTTGATTGATGCGGCGTCTTTTGATGCGATGCAACGGGCATTGGCTGCGGCTCGCGCTGAGGGTGGAAAAGTTACTGGCGGCGAGCGCGTGGCGGTGGATGGCTGTGCGGAGGGATTTTACGTGCGTCCGGCATTGGTAGAGATGCCGCAACAAACAGCGATCGTTTGTCACGAAACGTTTGCGCCGATTTTGTACATCATGCGCTATGACGATTTTGCCGATGCCATTGCGCTGCAAAATGGCGTGCCGCAGGGACTTTCATCGTCGATATTTACCTTGAATATGCGCGAAGCTGAGCTGTTCGTTTCCAGTGTTGGCAGCGATTGTGGTATTGCTAATGTGAATATTGGTCCGTCGGGTGCTGAAATTGGCGGCGCGTTTGGGGGTGAAAAAGAGACTGGCGGCGGGCGTGAATCGGGCTCGGATGCCTGGAAGGCTTACATGCGCCGGGCGACCAACACGATTAACTATTCCAATACCTTACCATTAGCGCAAGGGATTACGTTTGATCTATAAATTACCAGTCTGAGTTTCCACATTTTACGAAAAAGTGGACACATAGCCTGTCCGCTTTTTCGTCGGCTGTAGATTTATTTCTCAGGCACTTGCTTGCGCAAGGCTTGCTCTCTGATGTCGGTTAATGTCGCACCAGGCGTAATGATTTCAGGCGACAAGCGAATTTCAATGACCGCCGGTTTTCCACTGGCGCAGGCCTGCTCGAATGCAGGTACAAAATCCTCTGTTTTTTCCACCACAACACCAAAAGCACCGAACGCCCGCGCATAGGCGGCAAAGTCGGGATTCGTTAAGCCTGTGCCGTGGACCCGGGTCGGATATTCACGCTCCTGATGCATGCGTATCGTGCCGTAGATCCCGTTGTTGACGACGACAAAAATAACCGGTAACGCGTATTGCATCGCGGTTGCCAGTTCGTTACTGCTCATCATGAAGCAACCGTCACCTGCGAAGGCAATCACCATTCTGTGCGGATACAACGATTTGGCCGCAATCGCCGCCGGTACGCCGTAGCCCATCGCGCCGCTGGTGGGAGCGAGTTGTGATTTGAAATGCCGGTAGTGATAGAACCGATGCACCCAAGTGGCGTAGTTACCAGCGCCATTACAAATAATAGCGTCAGCGGGTAAATTGGTGCGCAGATATTCCATGATCTGGCCCATTTGAACTGGTCCGGCGACTTGCGGCGGCGTATTCCAGAGCAGATATTCGGCATGGGCGATCTCTGCTTCCCCGATCCATGCGATCGCCGCATGCCGGGCTAACTTCGCCACGGCGGCAGAAAATTCAGGCATACCGGCATTGATCGCCAACTCGGCGGCGTAGACGCTGCCCAACTCTTCCGCGCCTGCATGTACGTGTACCAGACGTTGCTGCGGTGTCGGGATGTCGAACAAGGTGTAACCGCTAGTCGTCATTTCACCCAGACGTGGCCCGATTGCCAGCACTACGTCGGCATTCTTGATGCGATGCGCTAAGGCTGGATTGATGCCGATACCGACATCGCCTGCGTATAACGGATCGGTGTTATCGAACAAATCCTGAAACCGAAATGCACAGGCAATTGGCAATTGCCACGCCTGTGCGAATTGACGTATCTCTGCGCAGGCCTGGGACGTCCAACCGCTTCCGCCAAGGATGGCGATGGGGCGCTGCGCTGCGCTCAATAGTACGGATAGCTGTTGCAACGATGCGGGGGTGGGTGCGCTGGCGATCCGCTGATAAGGCGGCGCAGCACAGGCCTCGGCGAGTTCGGTGAGCATGTCTTCCGGTAACGCTAATACGACGGGGCCGGGCCGTCCGCTCACCGCGGTGTGAAATGCACGACTAATATATTCAGGAAGGCGTTTTGGATCGTCGCATTGCGCCACCCATTTCGTCATGGAGCCGAACACGCGTCTATAGTCGCACTCCTGAAACGCCTCCCTGTCCAAGGCTGTGCGCGCTACCTGCCCGATAAACATAATCAACGGAGTCGAATCCTGATGCGCGGTGTGTATGCCTATGGCCGCGTTCATCGCGCCGGGGCCGCGAGTAACCATGACGATGCCTGGCTTACCGGTAAGTTTTCCATAGGCATCGGCCATATTTGCCGCGCCGCTTTCGTGACGACAGATGCGCAAAGCAATCTGATCGCGGACATCGTACAAAGCGTCGAGAACGTTGAGATAACTTTCGCCGGGCACGCAAAACACATGATCTACCCCGTGTGTAATGAGGCAATTGACCAGAATCTGGCCGCCGCTTCCTGAAATAATTTTATTCATGCGAACCCTCTTCATGAAGATTGAATTGATTGATTTTATAGCTTACAAATGAGTATGCAGCAGAGGAATGGGGCTAAACGACAATCATCATCATGAAGGATAGTGCAATGGCTACTTCACCTAAACATCATCGGCTCCACGACTATCTGGCGCGCTATCTTTCAAGCGTCACCTTACTATCGGGCAGCCTTGCATTAATAGCGTTAGTCATTGCCATTTGCATAGGTTTATTAATCTTTGGCGAGACGACCATTTTGCTTTTGCAACTACTGCAATGGATAGGCCGAGATTGCATCTGGTGCATCATCACACCGTCCTGATTTCTGTCAGGATTGAATATCATGACTGCATCATGACAGACGGCAATATGTATCAAAAAAACATCAAAACCACTTGCATCAGAGAATCACTTTCCACAAGCAAATCCGACTGATAACATAGATTTACCGGATGCGAATTGCATAGAAATTCGCATCCGGTAAATCGTCATTCTCGTAGAAGGCTATGGCTATTGTGCCTAAGCTGAGCATCATCCCAAGCACAGGAGAAACTATGAACATACTCAAACGTTTGTTTACTCCCACCCACTCCGCCATAGTCAATGACGAACTGACAGCTGCACGGCTACAGTTATTGTCGGCAGAGAATGATCTGGAGCATGTCCAGGCGCAAGTCAATCTTCTCAATACGCGCATTGCTCGATTGGAAGGAAAGTTAACAAACGCTGCTGCGCAAACTGCACTAACAAACACGCAAATAGACACGCAGTTTTATACAACCAGATTGCACAGCACGACCTCACAAGCAGTTAACAGACCTCAAAAAAGTGAACATGAAATTCCCGACTTTCGTCACAAAACGTTAGGAAAAACAAATGTCGCTGTTTAGCCCCTCATTGGTCCAGGGTTAACTTTAGGAAATAACAAAAACAGCCCGGAAAAAAGGGCTGTTTTTGCGATTGCTACGTATTTTTAAGCTAGAAACGGTAGTTGGAGCCGCACGAATGTGCATTTTTATGGCCCACGTCCCCTACCACGTCCCTCTTTTGATCAACAACGCGACATAAACCTTATTCTGTCTAAGACAGCAATTTTGTTATTTCCCGGATCCCGCTGGCTTGATCCGACATGAGTGCGGCGACTGCCTTTGGATAGCCTTTACTCGCGTCCCCCTTACCGAATAGTGTTGCCAGAGCGAGCAAGGCTAACGGGCAATGTTCATAGTGATCAGTCATCACCGCATCGGGATTGATAAACTGGTGATTGGTTCCTGCATAATTTTTTCCAGCGTTCCACAGCTTCTCCGCAATCACATAGTTTGAACTGGGCTGACCGATACCGGCGAATACATTCTTAAGCTTTTTCCCGGAAAGATAGAGAGCATAGAACACGTTGGCCATCATGGCCTTGTTCGCAATGCCATTTTCCCACATGTCCGTGACCTGTTTGGTCGAGCCACAGCAACTGCAGGAATTGTCATAGCGCAGCCAGAGAGAAAGTAAGGGATCGAGCTGGCGATGCTTGTGCAAAAGAGAAAGTACGCCAACCCCTCGAGAGATGACAGGTAAGAACGGCACCGCGGCGGCGGCACCTGATCCGCCCAAGAGCGTAGACAGGGGGTTAAATGCATACTTAGCCGCCTGGGGTATGAGGGCGGGGAAAAACCTACCTACGACGCCGGCGAATCCGCTACCAACATTATAAGTACTGCTCGCTATAGTTATTCCTGTTTTGACATGCGTTGAACTCGTCATACCAGACAGGTACTTCGACACTACCGCAGCAGGTGAGAGTGGGAGCGTCAAAGCATCGATGGCCAATTCGGCCGCACTGTTAGCTACTGCATAAGCTCCTGTGCATGACACCTTGAGAAGAGTCTCAACCAGATGTTTGGTTTTCGCATAACTTAAATCCCCCCCTCCCCCTGCGACATCTGTATGTGGTGGTCAAGTAATTTCGGACACAACAATAGGTTTTTTTTCTGCCATTTTTCGCTCGTAGGCGACGGGCGACAGATTTCCCAATACTGAATTGAATCGCTCGGTGTTATAGAACCCGACAATGTAAGCAGTAATGTCTTTGCTAGCCTCCGCGTGGTTGGCATATTGGCGTTGCCAGACGCGTTCCATCTTGAGATTGAGGAAGAAGCGTTCAGCAACGGCATTGTCCCAGCAGTTTGCACGGCGGCTCATACTGCAAACAAAGCCATGTTCATCGAGAAGGCCCTGGTAGAGCTGGCTGGCATATTGGCTGCCGCGATCGGAATGGACAATTAGCCCGGAGGCTGGTTGTCGTTGCGCAATCGCCATGTTCAGAGCAGCACAAACCAGTTCTGCTGGCATGCTCGGAGCCATCGCCCAACCGACTATTTTGCGTGCGAACAAATCCAGGACGATGGCCAGATACAGCCACCCGGCACCAGTACGGATGTAGGTAATATCAGTGACATACGCCAAGTCTGGTGCAGCAGGATTGAACTGCCGGTTGAGGATATTAGCGGCTACTGGCAAGTTATGTTTGCTGTCTGTTGTGTGGATAAACTTACGTTTCCAAACGGGTTTTAAGCTGGCTCGGCGCATCAGGCTACGTATCTTGTAGCGACCGATCACAAAGCCTTGATTCCTCATTGCGGTGACCAACCGACGACTGCCATAGCTTTGATGGCTGGCCATAAAAGCAGCCTTCAGGTGAACGCTTGTTTTACACAAAACCGGTTTAGCAGCACGATGCTGTGCCTCGTAATAGCCAGAACGACTCACGCTCAGGACGCGGCAGCAGTGTTTTACCGGGAAGGCCTTCTCTTGCAGTTGACGAATGAGTTGATAGCTCATTTCATTTCCCGGGCAAAGAAGGCCGATGCTTTTTTTAAGATATCAACATCCTGGCGAAGTTGGCGATTATCGTTTTCTAATTGTCGTATCCGTTGCTGCTCGGAGGTCAGCGGTAATCCTATCCCCGGCTTGCCGTTCTGCTCAGCGCCGTACTGCGTTACCCAACGACGAATTGCTGTGGTGCCTATGTTCATACTGGCGCTGACATGTTGAATACTCAGGCCTTGTTCTTTGATCATCCGCACGACTTCCAGCTTCAGGCTGCTGTCGTAATTCTTATGTTGCTTTGACATTTATATTTCCTCAGTTGATGGATTATCCACCCATTGAGGTGTCCGGAAAAATTAGACCACAGCAGTATGGCGGCGAGCTGCTGCGACAGTTGTCATCACAACCATCATCTGGCGCACGATTGCCCTATCGTCTCGCCGCACAGCTTGATTTTCAGCGCGGTTAGCAGCGGCGCATTTTTTTTCAAATTCGCGGCTCTCTCGTATCAATCGATTCTGCTGCTGTGAAAAACCGCTGGACTTCGCTGCATCCAAGCGACGCCTTGCAATATCCAACCGAAGTGCGCGATATTCTTCGTCAGTTTGTGCGCCATTATATGAGGGCATATACTTCCTTTCATCAGTTGTTCATCAAAGACTTTGCATATAAATATACGACTCTGTCGCATGAAGGTCTGTCACCAATTCACGGCCTTGTAAATTCTTACCCGAGCTGCTAATAAAGGTAGTGAGCTTGACGTCGATAACATTACGCTGCATTTTTGCAGTGGCAACTGTAGGGGTTATGCAGGCTCTCACCTACGGCCACTCTTACCATCCGGCCGGACAGCGAAACTTTTCCAACGCATCACGTCGGAATGGATTGATGACGCTGCTCGCGTTAAGTTGGTAGACGACTTTATGGCCATCCAGATCGTAAGTCAGTTTAAAACGCTCACCCTGCTGACTCGATTGCAGCGTTCCCTTGTCAAGCATACGGAACCAAGCCCATGGACCTGTCGTTTGCAGGTCTGCCATAAGTGCTGGCGTTGTATATAGATGCACCTCGTGGTCACTTTTCCCGCTCGGTAGCGCGATCTGCACGGTGGGCGACGTCACGTCGGCGGAATAGGAAACCGCCTGGCCGTCAATATTAAAATCGACCTTGCTAAGCGCAGGATCGACGCTCAGCGGTGTCAACCCGAAGTGCAACGATGGCTGACGCCCGCCAGCGGGAAAGAACATATCGCGCAGTTGCGCTGCACGTTGAAACTGGTTTAGCACATCTTGCGGCACGCCCAGCCGTGCACCGTCGGTATTACGCCATTTCCATCGGGGACCGCCCGTGTCGACTAAGGACGCCAGATTCTTCGAGAAAAAATCGTCCATGATGCCGGCCGGTCCGAAAAATCTGCCAAAATCATCCAACGTCACTTCCTTGGTCGCGCTGCGCACCATTGGATATCGACCGGCAATTGCCTCTTGGCAAAACGGCGCGGCGACCGAATTCCACAGCGACTGCAGACGTGTGCGCTCGCTACCCAAGGTCAGGCCAACACCTATGCTATCGATATTTTTGAGCATGCCATCCAAAGGAGCCGGCTTACCGTCAGCCTCACGCGTTAGGTGCTGCATCACCTCGTCCGGCGGCGGCGGCGTACCGGCACGCTGCGCGCTTTGCGCCGCATCAAAGTATTGTGAAACGTCCTTGAGCATCGCCAGCAGAGCGTCGATCGGCGCGGTGCCGACCATTCCGGGCGTGCCCACCAGTTTATGCAGCGCCTCAAAATGCTGGTCTACCGGGTTATTCGTGATGGCCTCCGTCACGACCTCCTCTTGGTTCGATCCGAGTGCCGATTCGAGCTTATTGCGCGCCGCCGCGAGTTTGCTGCGTACAGCATCCTCCACCGCCACCACGGCCGACTTACCGCCGACGTCGTTCAGCTTGGTTTCCTTGGATGCCGCCTGTAGGAAGCTGCGCAGCGGCGAATTGGTCGCGGCCAATGCATTGGTGATGCGAGCACCTTGGTCCAGGCTTGAAAACGGCATAATGCCTACGTCGGTCAACAAGCTATCCCACTGCTTGATGTAATCAAGGTAATACAACTGCAATATGGCTGCGCGTAATTGGCCGCTGGCCGCTGCGGTGACCGCGCCTTCCGACTCACGCCGATCCAATACCCAACTGTCCTGAGTGGTGTCGAGTATCGCCTGCGGCAATTGTTTGAGTAGTTCGCGGTATCCAGTCACGCTGTAGATGCCTGAGACGCCACGCGTGAGCGGCAAACCGCTCGCTCGCGACAGCAGCATCGAGACATCGC
>NZ_JBRIIQ010000140.1:0-7508 GCF_052976905.1 Glaciimonas sp. GG7
TCGCCGTCCTGCGCACATCCATTTCTTTATCACCGGTGCCGGCCATCGCAAGCTGACCACGCAAATCAATATCGATGGCGACGAATACCTGTGGGATGACTTTGCCTTCGCCAGCCGCGAAGGTCTGGTGCCAGCGATCCACAAAATCACGAGCGAAAAAGAACTTGCTGCAAAAGAGTTGAGCCAGCCGTTCTCATCGATAGATTTTGATTTTCATCTGTACTCAGAAACCCCTGCTGCGCCGACTAGTGAAGTTGAGCGCATTCGGGCTGCTGCGTAATAAAAAACGGGCAGTGACTATGCACTGCCCTTTTTCTAAACAGAAGGAATTGATCATGATCCCGATTTACCCTGACAACACGCCCAAGCTCAAAGACCTCGACGCCTATCTGATTGAAGATAAAGATAAAGGTGACTATCGCTTGCATCGTAGCGCCTTCACTGATGATGCTTTATTTGAACTCGAAATGAAGCATATTTTTGAAGGTAATTGGATTTACCTGGCCCATGAAAGCCAGGTTCAGAATAACAATGACTACTACACCACCCATATCGGTCGTCAACCGGTCTTTATTGCGCGTAATCGTCAGGGTGAATTGAATGCCTTCATCAATGCCTGCAGCCATCGGGGTGCGCAGTTGTGCCGCCATAAACGCGGTAACAAAGCGACCTACACCTGTCCGTTTCATGGCTGGACTTTCAATAACAGCGGCAAGCTGCTCAAGGTCAAAGATCCTGAAGAAGCCGGTTATCCGGAGTGCTTCAATAAAGAAGGCTCGCATGATCTGAAAAAAGTCGCACGCTTTGAAAACTATAAAGGCTTTCTGTTTGGCAGCGTCAATGAAAACGTACTGCCACTGGCCGAGTTTTTGGGTGAAGCAGGCAAGATCATCGACATGATCGTCAACCAGTCGGCGGATGGCCTCGAAGTATTGCGCGGGGCCTCCACCTACACCTTTGACGGCAACTGGAAGCTGCAAGCCGAAAACGGTGCCGATGGCTATCACGTCTCGGCCGTGCACTGGAACTATGCCGCCACCACCAATCGCCGCAAGGAAGCCGACGCGACCCGTGAAGATAATGTCCGCGCCATGGATGCCGGAAAATGGGGCAAGCAGGGCGGCGGGTTTTATGCTTTTGAACATGGGCATCTGGTCCTGTGGACGAAATGGGCGAACCCACAAGACCGGCCCAACTATCCCCGCCGCGACGAATTTGCCAAGAACTTCGGGCCTGCCACGGCGGACTGGATGATCGAGCGTTCGCGCAATCTTTGCCTGTATCCAAACGTGTATTTGATGGATCAGTTCGGCTCACAAATTCGCGTCTTACGGCCGATTTCCGTGAATAAAACCGAAGTGACGATTTATTGCATTGCTCCGAAAGGAGAGTCCGACCAGGCACGTACGCATCGCATCCGCCAATATGAAGATTTTTTCAATGTCAGCGGGATGGCAACACCGGACGACCTGGAAGAATTCCGGGCTTGCCAGCAGGGCTATGCGGGTATTGCCGCACCGTGGAACGATATGTGCCGCGGCTCGCAACACTGGATTGAAGGCGCCGATGATGCCGCTAAAGAACTCGGTTTGAAGCCCTTGATGAGCGGTGTCAAAACCGAAGATGAAGGTCTGTACACAATCCAGCATCGGTATTGGCTAGACGTGATGAAAAAAGCCTTGCAAGAAGAGGGAGCGCAAGCATGAAGACTATTAGCCTCACTGACATCAGCAGCTTTTTATACTATGAAAGCCGGTTGCTCGATGATGAACAATGGGACGAGTGGCTAGCTTGCTACCACCTTGATGCCCAGTTCTGGATGCCGTCATGGGATGACGACGACAAACTGGTCACCAACCCGCAACGCGAAATTTCGCTGATCTTTTATCCGAATCGTCAGGGACTGGAAGATCGGGTATTTCGCATCAAGACCGAGCGCTCCAGCGCCACCATGCCCGACACGCGCACCTGTCACAACGTCGCCAACGTCGAGCTGGAATCACGGGACGGCGATATTTGCACGGTGCGCTTTAACTGGCAGACGCTGAGTCACCGGTATAAAACCAACTACAGCTATTTCGGCATGTCGCGCTACATCATTGATTTTTCCGGCGACAGTCCGATAATTTTGAACAAATACGTGGTGCTGAAAAACGATTACATCAATCAGGTTATCGACATTTATCACATTTAAAAGAATACTCAGGAGACAAGGCGATGAGCTACAACATTGCACTGCAATTCGAAGACGGCATCACCCGCTTTATTGCATGTAACGAAAACGAAAAGCTGTCCGATGCCGCTTATCGTCAGAAAATCAATATTCCGCTCGATTGCCGCGATGGCGCTTGCGGTACTTGCCGGGGTTTTTGTGAGTCGGGCAAGTATGATTTACCCGAGTCCAGTTATATCGAAGATGCGCTGGATGCCAAGGATGCGGCAGCGGGCTTTATTCTGGCGTGCCAGATGCGCCCGAAGTCCGATTGCGTGGTGCAGATTCCAGCCACTTCGGGCGCATGCAAGACAGGCGTTTCGCGCTACGCCGGCAGCGTCGGTTCGGTGCGACATTTTTCTGACTCGACGATTAATTTCTCTATCAATCTGGATAATCAATCCGGCCTCGATTTCCTTCCGGGTCAATACGTGAATCTGGAAATTCCCGGCACTACCCTGACGCGCTCTTATTCCTTCAGTTCACCGCCGGGCGCTGCACAAGCAGACTTCGTGGTGCGCAATGTACCGAACGGAAGAATGAGTCAGTTTTTGGCCGAAGAAGCACAACCGGGTCAGCCCATCGCCTTCTCAGGCCCTTACGGCAGCTTTTATTTGCGGGCAGTGACACGACCGGTATTGTTTCTTGCAGGCGGCACTGGCATTGCGCCATTTTTGTCGATGCTCGATGTGCTGGCCGCTGACGGCTTTGCGCAACCGGTACGGATGATCTTTGGCGTCACCAATGACACCGATCTGGTCGCACTCGAACAACTCGATCAGATCGCCGCTCAGCATCCCCAATTCACATACCGGACTTGCGTCGCCGCCGAGGACAGCCAGCATGCGCGCAAAGGTTACGTTACCGGGCATGTCGAGACTGACTGGCTCAATGATGGCGACGTCGATATCTATCTGTGTGGCCCCGTCGCGATGGTCGATGCGGTCAGAAACTGGTTAGACAAGATCGGTGTCAAGCCAGCCAATTTTCATTACGAAAAATTTTCAGCAAGTAGCGGAAGTTAAACATGTCCCATACCCAACGTTTCCACAACAAAGTCGTCATCGTCACCGGCGCTGCGCAAGGTATCGGACGCGGTGTCGCGTTAGCGATTGCGCGTGAAGGTGGGCAGGTCGTGCTGGCTGATCGTTCCGCATTGATCAATGACGTGGCCGCCGACATCAGCGCATTAAACGCCGAGGCAATTGTCGTCAATGTAGATCTGGAAACCTACGCCGGTGCACGCCAGATGGTCGACGCAAGCATGGCCGCATTCGGACGCGTCGATATTCTGATCAACAACGTCGGCGGCACCATCTGGGCCAAGCCCTATCAGGAATACGAAGAAGCGCAAATCGAAGCCGAGATTCGGCGTTCCTTATTTCCGACCCTGTGGTCCTGTCGTGCTGCATTGCCGGTGATGATCGCGCAGAAAAAAGGCGTGATCGTCAATGTCTCGTCGATTGCCACACGCGGCATTAATCGCGCGCCGTATGCTGCCGCCAAAGGGGGCGTCAATGCGCTCACCGCCAGTCTGGCATTTGAGCATGCCGAGGATGGTATCCGGGTCAATGCCGTGGCAACCGGCGGCACAGAAGCGCCGCCGCGCAAAATACCGCGCAATGCCCATCCTCTGAGCAAGGATGAGGAGATGTGGTATCAGGGGATTATCGATCAGACCGTCGCCACCAGTCTGATGCATCGCTATGGGACGATAGCCGAGCAAGTCAACGCAATCTTGTTTTTGGCTTCGGATGAATCTTCTTATATTACTGGCACGGTGCTGCCAGTCGGTGGCGGCGATCAAGGCTAAGGACTTCCGCAAAACCGCCCTAGCGGCGTTACGCCCGCCTAGCCTTCCTTGCAGGACGCGGTTGTGCTGGCAGGCACAACCCGTTTAGCAGGCGAACTGCATGCAGTTCGAATTCCCTGCTACACCGTTCGTACTGGCATCAAAGGTCTGCCTTGCTGGAACAATTTTGCGGAAGTCCTGTTCAGATAAAATTTCAATCCATTCACATCGATAGACTCAGGGAACACCATGCCGGTTGCACACATCAATCACACCGAGATTTTTTTTGTTGCCGAAGGCAACCCTGAACATCCCGCGATCGTTTTTTCGAATTCGCTGGGAACGGATCACGGCATGTGGCAGGCGCAGGCCGATGCGCTGGCGAATGATTTTTATGTCATTCGCTACGACACCCGTGGGCATGGTCAGTCCTCGAGTCCCAAAGGGCCTTATCAATTGCAGCAATTAGGTCAGGACGTGATCGCCTTGCTGGATTTTCTTGAGATCGAAAAAGCGCATTTTTGTGGTTTGTCGATGGGCGGCGTCATTGGGCAATGGCTAGGTATTCACGCGCCAGAGCGTCTGCAAAAGTTGGTCATCGCCAACACTGCCGCCAAAGTCGGGACCACCGATGGCTGGACTAGCCGTGCACAGACCGTCAGAGCTGAAGGTCTGGGTGCGATTGCCGACAGCACGGCTTCACGCTGGTTTAGTCCCGCATTTATAGAGACAAAGGCCGCCGTCATCGGCACAATGATTGCCAGGTTACGCTCTGAAAATACGGAGGGTTATGCGAGTTGTTGTGAGGCGCTGGCAGCGGCTGATTTGCGCGATCAAATCCACCTCATTGCCCATCCCACGTTAATCATCGTCGGTCAATACGATCCGGTCACAACGGAAGTTGAAGCGGTGCTGATGCAGCAACAAATCATGCATGCCAATATCACAGTCTTGCCTGCATCGCACATCTCGAATATCGAAGCTGAACAATTATTTACGCGGGCTTTATCTGATTTTTTGATGGCCTGAATTTCAGCTTGGCGCGATTGATGCAGTAAGCCATGGTGCATGGTGGTCGCCCAATGTATCCACAAGATACAGGCCGATCCATAGCCAAATCACGTCTGTCGAAAGCCCCTCAAACAGCGTCTTAAACTCACCCCATGCACTCCATACCTGCGAAGTATTAAACAGATACTTAATGGGTGTTGGACGTTGTTATAACAGCTATATATTCTTCGAATATCACTCAGGCGGTCTTCAGAGTGGTTCAAAAAACTATAAATAATACATCGACGATATCCCTCGACGATGTTCATAAAAGGGAGATATAACTATGCGTCAAATTGATGTACACACACTCGCCGATGAAGCACGGTTCAATGCTTTTCATGTTGGGGTATTGCTATGGTGTGCCCTTATCATCATCTTTGATGGTTACGATCTTGCCGTAGCGGGTATCGCGGTTCCTTCGATCATGAAGGACATGGGCGTGACGGCGCAAAATGCGGGCTTTATGGTCAGCGCGGCCCTGTTCGGGATGATGTTCGGTGCCATATTCATGGGCACTATTGCTGACAAAATTGGCCGACGTAAAGCCATCGCCATTTGTATAGGTTTGTTCAGTATCTTTACCGCAGCGGCTGGCTTCAGCCACGATCCTTACACGTTTAGTGCCATGCGCTTTCTTGCCGGGCTGGGGATTGGTGGCGTCATGCCCAATGTCGTCGCACAAATGACGGAATATGCACCAAAACGCATCCGTTCGACGATGGTCACGCTGATGTTCAGTGGCTACGCCGTAGGAGGCATGTTGGCCGCGTTGCTGGGTAAAGGACTGATCGCAACTTACGGCTGGTCTTCGGTATTTTTGGCGGCAGGTTTTCCCATTATTCTGGTCCCGTTCATCCTGAAATGGTTGCCGGAGTCGATGCCGTATCTGATCAAAAATAATCGCATCGAAGAACTCAAAGCGATTGTTGCGCGTATCGAGCCGACTTATCGGCCGGGTGCAAATGACCAATTCGCTTTGCCAGCAGAAGACAGGGCCGAAGGCGCACAGATTGGTAAGCTGTTTCAGGATGGCCGGGGTTTTAGCACGCTGATGTTTTGGCTGGCTTTTTTCATGTGTCTGTTCATGGTCTATGCGCTCAGTTCCTGGTTGACCAAGTTGATGGCAAGTGCCGGTTACAGCCTCGGCTCAGCGCTTACCTTTGTATTGGTACTCAACTTTGGCGCGGTCATTGGTGCGGTGGGTGGCGGCTGGCTGGCGGACCGCTTTCACATTAAATATGTTCTGGTCGGCATGTATGCGCTCGCTGCCGTATCCATCACGCTGCTGGGTCATCAAGTGCCGACCGAGGCGCTGTTCCTTTTAGTTGGTCTGGCGGGTGCCTCCACCATCGGCACGCAAATCGTGACGTACGCTTATGCCGGTCAGTTCTATCCCATGGCGATACGCTCGACCGGGATCGGCTGGGCTTCTGGAGTAGGGCGTAGTGGTGCGATTCTGGCCCCCATCGTCATTGGTACGCTGGTGGGCATGGCATTGCCGTTGGAAATGAACTTCATGGCAATCGCTATTCCGGCGGTCATCGCCATGATTGCGGTGCTTCTCATCAATCATCAACATTCGGCATCGGCACATCACCAAGAGGCTAGTGCTTCGGTTCTCCCACAACAAGCATAAGTGGGCTGCCGCAATACGTTGTAAAAAATAATAAAACAATTTTCTTAAAACAATCAGGGGACAGTGCATGAAAAAATTAATAGGCAATGCCATCGTGGCAGTATCGACCGTGTTTGTCACCTCGGCAGTGCTGGCGCAATCGCAGGTGACCATGTACGGGATCATCGATACCGGTGTTGAATACGTCACCCATGCCAACGCGGCGGGTAATTCGGTCGTGAGAATACCTTCGCTGACGGGCACATTCCCGTCCCGCATCGGTTTCAAAGGCACGGAAGATCTGGGCGGTGGTCTGCAGGCAATGTTTGTGCTGGAGAGTGGCTTCGCACCTGACACCGGTAGCATGGGGCAGGGCAATCGCTTGTTCGGACGCCAGTCGTATGTCGGCTTGAAGAATGGTTATGGCGCGATCATGTTTGGGCGGCAAGTCAATATGACTTATCTGGCGTCGCTGAAATCGGACGTGATGGGACCGAATATCTTTTCCATCAGTAGTCTGGATTCTTATCTGCCAAATGCGCGTAGCGATAACGCGATCGGTTATCTCGGCACTTTTTCTGGTTTTACCGTGGGTACAACCTACAGTTTCGGGCGTGATACTTCGTCCGCTGGCGGTCCGGCTGCGACCGGTTGTGCGGGCGAAATAGCGGGCAATGCCAAAGCCTGTCGTCAGGTAACCGGCTTGCTGGCGTATGACGCTACAACATTCGGTGTGGCCAGTGCCTACGATATTCTTTACGGTGGCCCGGGAGCCGCAGCGGGACATCGATTCGTGCTCGATGAACCGGGCGCTTAGAGAAGCTATCACCGACTGC
>NZ_JBRIIQ010000141.1:0-7319 GCF_052976905.1 Glaciimonas sp. GG7
GTTTTTTCGTAGTTGGCGATCGCTATATTTTTGCGCACTTCCGACAATGTCAGATTGGCGCGATTACGTCCGCCTTCAAAAATCGGCAGCGTTAATTGCGGGATAAACGACCATGTGCGGCTCCCTGCTTCAAACAAACTTCCCAGCGACGAACTGGCATTACCAAGACCAGCAGTTAAGGAAATTTTTGGGAAAAACGCTGCACGGGCAGCGCCGATATTGGCGTTGGCAGCACGCAATTGTTGTTCAGCAGCACGGATATCCGGACGTCGAATCAGCAGATCGGACGGCAGACCAGCCGGGATGTCGGTGACAATTTGTTGTGAGTCCAGCGTTCGCGCTGCTGGCAACTCTGTCATCGGTTTGCCGACCAGCAAGGTCAGCGCATTGTTAGCCTGTCCACGCTGACGTGCCAGCGCGGCAAAAGCGACCCGGGCCGACTGCACCAGCGTTTCGGACACGCGCAAGTCCAGGGCCGATGATGCGCCGACTTCAAAACGCATTTTGGCGAGTTTGTAATCCTGGAGTCGGCTATTCAACGTTTCTTGCGCCAGTGCTTGCTGCTCAGTGAACGACTGCTCCGCCAGATAGGCCTGCGCCACTTGCGACACTAAAGAAATCTGTGCCGACAGTCGCGCTTCTTCCGTCGATAGATACGACGCCAGCGCAGCATCTTTCAAGCTACGTACGCGTCCGAAAAAATCGAGCTCGAACGCGGTCATGTTCAGGCCGACCGTATAGCCAGTCCCAACGACGGAGGTGTTGTTAATGGTTTGGCTGGCGGCGGTGCGACCATTGGTGCGAGAAAAATTGCCGTTGAAATTCGGCAATGCATCGGCAGCAGTGATGTTGTACTGGGCACGCGCAGCTTCAATGTTCAGAACCGCAGTACGCAGATCGCGATTGTTTTCAAGTGCTGCCGCGATCAGCGCTTGCAGGCGTTGGTCAGGGAAGAATTGACGCCAGCCGAGCGTCATGGCATCCGCTGTTGATTCGGTCGTCGCAAACTCCTCGGCCGGATAGCTGCTGGCTACGGGTGCAGTCGGACGCACATAAGTGGGCGCCATGCTGCAAGCCGACACAACGCCTGCCAGCAGCAAAGTGCTGGTCAATTTCGTCAGTTGGGTGAAAGAATTAAACATGCGCATCCTCTGCATCAATTTTTTTGTTAGCTGCATACATTTTTTTCTGGCGCTCGCTGCCCTTGAATATTTTACGGACCACCACGAAGAAGACCGGGACCAGAAACACCGCCAGAACGGTCGCTGTAATCATCCCGCCCATGACGCCAGTACCGATGGCGCGCTGACTACCGGAACCTGCGCCGGTCTTGATGACCAACGGCAAGACGCCGAGGATAAAGGCCATCGATGTCATCAGAATCGGACGGAAGCGCAAATGGACGGCTTCTAGCGTTGCTTCGATCAGGCCTTTGCCCTGGGCTTGCAGGTCTTTGGCAAATTCGATAATCAGAATCGCATTTTTGGCCGACAAACCGATCACGGTAATCATCCCGACTTTAAAGTAGACATCGTTCGGCATGCCTCGTATGGTCACGCCCAGCAATGCACCCAGAATACCGAGCGGCACAACGAGCATTACGGCAAACGGAATAGACGTACTTTCGTACAGCGCAGCCAATACCAGGAAGACGGCAACCAGCGACAACAAATACAGCATCGGCGCTTGCGAACCTGAGGTTTTTTCTTCAAGCGACTGGCCTGTCCATTCAAAGCCAAAACCCGGTGGCAACTTGGCAGTCAGCGCTTCCATTTCGTCCATTGCTTCGCCAGTACTATGACCGGGTGAAGCGCCGCCTGAAATTTTTACCGCCGGATAACCGTTGTAGCGGGTCAGTTGAACCGGTCCGCTAATCCAGCGCGAGGTCATAAAAGCCGACATAGGCACCATGCCGCCCGCAGTATTTTTGACATACAGTCTGGCCAGATCTTCCGGTTGCAGACGCTGCGGTGCATCCGCTTGCACGATGACGCGCTGTTGGCGTCCCTGATTCGGGAAGTCATTCACATAAGCCGAACCAAGCGCGGTTGAGAGCGTACTGTTGATGGCAGCAAATGAGACGCCCAGCGCGTTAGCCTTGTCGCGATCGATATCGAGTTGCAACTGCGGCGCATCTTCCAGACCTTCGGGGCGGACTCCGGCCAGTATTTTGCTTTTTGACGCCATACCGAGCAATTGATTACGTGCCGCGGTGAGTTTGTCATGGCCTAAACCTGCGCGATCCTGCAAGCGGAAAGTGAAACCGGTGGCGTTCCCCAATTCCGGGATAGGCGGAGGATTCAACGGATAAATAATCGCATCCTTGATTTGCGAAAACACCCCAAAGGCCGTGTGAGCAATCGCGTCCGCTGATTCGGACGGGCCGCGCTCGCTCCAGTCTTTTAGCGGGACAAACACCAGACCGGCGTTTTGACCGTTACCGGAGAAACTGAAACCGGTAATGGCGACAACGTGGGCCACAGCGGGCAATTTGGCGTAATACGCTTCAATCGTCTTGACCACTTCTAAGGTGCGATTTTGACTTGCGCCCGGAGGAAGCTGCACATTGGTAATGATGTAACCCTGATCTTCGCTCGGCAAAAATGAAGCTGGCAAGCGCGCATACAGCAGGCCGACGCAGACGATGATCGCGCCATACACCAGCAGATAACGACCGGTTTTGAGCAGCATCTTTGCTACAAAGCCTTGATAACTTGCGGTCATTGCGGCGAAGCGACGATTAAACCAGCCGAAGAAGCCAGTTTTCTCATGATGGTGGCCCGCTTCTACCGGTTTCAAAATCGTGGCGCACAACGCAGGTGTAAGCGTAAAGGCCATCAGGACCGAGAAGAACATGGACGCGACCATCGACAACGAGAACTGACGATAAATCGCGCCAACTGCACCGCTAAAGAATGCCATCGGGATAAATACCGCGATCAACACCAGCGTGATACCGATCAACGCGCCGGTAATTTGCCCCATTGCCTTACGGGTAGCGTCACGCGGCGACAAACCTTCTTCGCTCATGATCCGCTCAACGTTTTCAACGACGACAATCGCGTCATCGACCAGAATACCAATAGCCAGCACCATGCCGAACATCGTCAACACGTTGATCGAGAATCCGAACAACAGCAGCGTGGCGAAGGTACCCATCAACGCGACAGGCACGACGATGGTGGGGATCAGGGTGTAGCGGATATTTTGCAAAAACAGATACATCACCAAAAACACCAGAATGATCGCTTCGATCAGTGTTTTTACCACTTCTTCAATGGATATTTTCACGAAGGTGGAGGTGTCGTACGGGACCGTGTATTTCACCCCGGCCGGGAAGTATTTGGACAGCTCTTCCATCTTGGCGTGGACAGCCTTTGCCGTGCCTAATGCATTTGCCGTTGGCGACAATTGCACACCGACGAAGGAGGTCGGCTGGCCGTCAAGACGACCCGATGTGGCATACGATTGGCCGCCGATTTCGATACGGGCGACGTCGCGCAGACGCACGATGGAGCCGTCTTTATTGGCGCGCAACTGAATATTGCCGAATTGTTCGACCGTGTTCAATTGACCGGTCACAACGACGGTGGCCGAAATTTGTTGCGTACCAGGACTAGGCAAATCGCCGATCGTACCGCCAGCGACCAAGGCATTTTGCGCTTGAATCGCCGCCGTCACATCGCCCGGCGTGAGGTTCAGGCCGACCAGTTTGGCAGGATCGATCCAGATGCGCATGGCGCGTTCAGTACCGAATAGCTGTGCCTGGCCGACACCGGGTACGCGTTTGATTTCATTAAGCACATTGCGCGACAAATAGTCGCCCAGCGCGATCGGATCGAGTTTGCCGTCGGTGGACGACAAGCCGATAAACATCAAAAAGTTACTCCGCGATTTGGTGACCTGCACACCTTGTTGCGTGACCGCCGCTGGTAGCCGCGCTTCAACCCGTTTCAGACGATTTTGTACATCCACCGCAGCCAGATCAGCATTGGTGTTGGGCGAAAAGGTGACAGTAATTTGTACCGCGCCATTGGCCTGACTTTGTGATTCGACGTATTGCAAACCATCGGCACCGTTCATTTCCTGTTCGATCAGGCTCGTCACGCTGTCATCTAACGTTTGTGCAGTAGCGCCCGGATAGTTGGCGCTGATGACGATGGTGGGCGGGGCAATGGACGGATATTGCGACACCGGTAATTGCGTGATCGCTAAAGCACCCCCGAGCAGGATGAATACAGCGAGCACCCACGCAAAAACGGGGCGATCAATGAAAAATTTTCCCATCTGGATGCTCCTTATTTAGCGGTAGATGTTGTATCTGCGTGTGGAGCGTCAGATGTTGTGGGAGCGGTGTTTGCTGCTGTTGCAGCGTTCTTCCATTGCACCGGCTTCACTGCTGCACCGGGTTTGATTTTCTGCAAGCCTTCTACGACGACTTGGTCGCCAGCTTTCAGACCATCGGTGACAATCCATTTGTCGCCTTGGGCGGTGTCGGCTTTGATGGTGCGTACGGCAATCTTGTTGTCTTTATCGACGACAAAGACAGACGCGCCATTCATGTCGCGTGTAACCGCCTGTTGTGGCACGGTGATAGCGCTGTCATTGACTGCTTGTTCGAGTCTGGCGCGGACATACATGCCGGGCAATAAGCTGCGGTCAGGATTAGGAAATTCTGCGCGAATGCTGACCGAGCCGGTAGTCGGGTCCACCGTCAGATCGGAAAACAGCAACTTACCGCTTTGTGGATAAGCACGGCCATCTTCGGTCACCAGGGTAACTTTGGCCTGACCTTTGCCGACGCTTTGTAACTGACCGCTACGCATTGCTTGTTGCAGCTTGAGGATGTCGGTGCTCGATTGCGTTAGATTCACGTAAATCGGATCGACTTGCTGGACGGTTGCCATTTGCGTCGCGTCGCCCTGACCAACTAATGCGCCCTCAGTCACCATTGCGCGACCGATACGACCGGAAATAGGCGAGGTCACGGTGGCATAGCCCAGATTCAGGCTGGCAGTCTGGCGCGCCGCTTTGGCCGACGCCACATCGGCAGCGCCTTGTTTTTGGAGAGCGACGACATCGTCGTAATCCTGTTTACTGACTGCATTGGCTTCAACCAAGGGCTTGTAACGCTGTGCTTTGAGTGTGACTTGGGTCAGATTGGCTTCAGCTTTGGCCAGAGACGCCTGTGTGCTTTCGTAAATTGCTTGCAGTGGCGCCGGATCGATACGGAACAACACTTCACCAGCCTTGACGTCGCTACCTTCGCGGAAATTGCGTTTGAGGACGATCCCGGCTGCGCGCGCACGCACTTCGGCGACACGGGTGGCTTCAAGCCGACCTGGTAACTCTGTTGTAAGGGAGAGGCGCTCCGGAGCAATACTAATCACCGCGACTTCGACCGGAGGGGGCGCGGCTTGTGCGCTAGCATCGGACTTTTGACCACAGGCGGCGATTGCGGATAATAGTGCTACGGCTAGCGCTATGCGCGTAAAACGATAAATAGGGCCTACTGAGTTCATAAAGTTCTCGCACGGTTGAAGTAAAGCGTTGATAAATACAAATACGGTTTGATAAAGCTGGTAATTCTCTCAGTTGTTCTCGAATTGGTATTAATAAAAAATCTACAGAAGAGCTAACTGAGTTTTATTTCTTATAGGACTTACACAAAACCGTCCAGCGGCGTTATCCCATTCGTAATGGCATCAAAGGTCTGCCTTGCCAGGATGATTTTGCGTAAGTCCTATCTTCAATAGTAGAACCGTATAAAGGGTGTTATTCTACATACATTCATGAATGTATGTATCTAAATTACCTAAAATTGTTGCACCTGCACATTAATTATATGTGCGGCATCAGGGAGATGGCTGAAAATGGCAAGATGTACTAAAGAAGAAGCGCTAGAGACGCGCTCGCGCATTTTAGATGCGGCAGTTGATGTGTTTCATGCACGTGGCGTTTCGCAAACTTCGTTGGCCGATGTTGCACATGCTGCCGGTGTATCAAGAGGGGCAATTTATTGGCATTTTAAAAATAAAAGTGACCTGTTTAATGCGATGTGTGAGCGCATTAGGTTGCCAATGGAAGCATTGGTTCGCGTTAACGCCGAAGATAGCGCAGTAGATCCTCTGGCCCAGTTCCGTTGTTGGTGTTTATTTGCGCTTGAAGAGGGGGTGAATAACCCGCAGACGCGCAAAGTGATAGACACTATTTTGCATAAATGCGAATTCGTCGATCCGCAAGATCCGATTTATATGCGCCAGCAAGAATGTTTTTTGCAGGGCCGCATTAATATTCAGCGCATTCTTCGCTACGCAGTAGCCAAAGGACAATTGCCGCGCAATCTGGACCCGATGCTGGCGGCGATCATGGTGCAGTCGTTGTTGTCAGGCGTTCTTGATAATTGGCTGTTTAGTCCGGATAGTTTCGATTTAGGCGAGCACGCCAGCAAGATCGTTGATCTTTGCATTCACACCTTGAAGACTGCTCCGACTTTACAAAAAAGCCTGCTAACAGTCCCTTAATCAGAATAAGCGTCAGGAGTAAGCAGGAATCAGCAGTGTATTTACTTGCTGTAAATCATCTTCTTTCAATGCTCCTGCTGCCGCTTTCAATTTCAATCCGTTCATCAACGTATCGTAGCGTGCCTTTGCCAGGTCGCGGCGCGTAGAAAACAATTGCTGCTCAGCATTGAGCACGTCGATATTAATCCGTACGCCAACCCGATAGCCGAGCTTATTCGAGTCCAATGACGACTGGCTCGATATTTCTGCGGCTTCGAGTGCTTTCACCTGCGCCAATCCGTTACTCACCCCAAGATATGCCTGACGTGCGTTTAATGCCGCTGTTCTACGGGCATTATCGAGGTCTGATCTTGCCTTGTCTTCAAGCGCAACCGCTTGCCGGACCGCACTATTGACGGCCCCCCCTGAGTAGAGCGGAATCGTCCATTGCACGCCGATCGAATTGGATACGCCCGCACCATTCGTGAGCGGGTTGTTGTTGCCATTGATGGTCGAGAAATTGCGACCGGCAACCAGATCGACGGTCGGTAAATGCCCGGCGCGATTGATTTTAATTTGGCGCTTAGCTGTTTCGAGCGCAATTTGCTGACCTAAGACGTTGTAATTTTGTTCTTCTGCAATGCTGACCCATGGATCGATGCGGGCCGGTTCGGGCGTGTTGAGTTGGACGCTCGGACGTAAGGTTGCCAACGCAGCCGGGGCTTGTCCAATAATTTGCTGCAACGTACTGCGCGCGACTTCCAGATTGTTGGTGGCGGCAATTTCTTGTGCCAGCACCAGATCAAAACTGGCTTG
>NZ_JBRIIQ010000142.1:0-7255 GCF_052976905.1 Glaciimonas sp. GG7
GCAGTCGGTGATAGCTTCTCTAAGCGCCCGGTTCATCGAGCACGAATCGATCCAAGCTATTGGCGCGATGGCAACGTCATCACGAGTAAGGGTTTCAAAGAAGCATTTAAGGCATTCGGAGATGCTGGATGGCAGGGTATCGGGCATCCGGCTGAGTATGGCGGTCAGGGTTTGCCCAAGCTGGTGGCGACGCCCTGTATTGAGATGTTGAACGCGGCGAATCTGTCGTTCGCGCTATGCCCGTTGCTAAGCGACGGCGCAATTGAGGCGTTACTGACCGCTGGTAGTGATGACCAGAAGCAGATGTATCTGGAAAATCTGGTATCGGGCAAATGGACCGGCACCATGAATCTGACTGAGCCGCAGGCGGGTTCCGATTTGTCGCTGGTACGCACGCGTGCTGTGCCGCAGAGTGATGGCACGTTTAAGATTTCAGGCACTAAAATTTATATCACTTATGGTGAGCACGATATGGCCGAGAATATCGTTCATTTGGTGCTGGCACGCACGCCAGATGCGCCTGAAGGCGTGAAGGGTATTTCGCTGTTTATTGTGCCGAAGTTCATGGTCAATGCCGACGGTTCGCTCGGTGCGCGCAATGATGTGCATTGTGTTTCGATCGAACACAAACTGGGTATTAAAGCGAGTCCGACGGCAGTGCTGCAGTTTGGCGATCACGGCGGGGCCATTGGCACCTTGGTAGGGCAAGAAAATCGCGGTCTGGAATACATGTTCATCATGATGAATGCCGCCCGCTTTGGCGTCGGCATGCAAGGCATAGGGTTGGCGGAGCGGGCTTATCAGAAGGCCGTCATATTCGCTAAAGATCGCCTGCAATCGCGGGACCTGAGCGGTTCAGCCGGGCCTGTGGCGATTATTCATCATCCGGATGTACGCCGTATGTTGATGTCCATGCGTTCGCAAATCGAGGCCGCGCGTGCGCTGGCGTATGTCACAGCCGCCGCATCGGATGCGGCGCATCACCATGCTGATGAGGCTACGCGTAAAACTAATCAGGCGTTTTATGAGTATTTAGTTCCCGTGGTGAAGGGATGGTCAACCGAGATGTCGATAGACGTTGCTTCAACGGGCGTTCAGATTCATGGCGGTATGGGCTTTATTGAAGAAACTGGTGCGGCGCAGTTTTATCGCGATGCACGTATTTTGACGATTTATGAAGGCACAACGGCGATTCAGGCAAATGATTTGATCGGTCGTAAAACCGCGCGCGATGGTGGTGCTGCGGCTAAATCTATCATTGCTCAGGTTCGCAGTGTACAGGCGCAGTTAGCGGCCTCCAGCGATGTTGATTTGATCGCTATCGCCAGGCAACTGGCAAGCGGTGCAGATGCGCTAGAGCAAGTGGTTGACTACGTGGTGGCGAATCTGAAGGCGGATATCAAGGGCGTGTTTTCCGGTAGCGTGCCGTATCTGAAACTGGCCGGTGTCGTGCTTGGTGGCTGGCAAATGGGGCGTGCCGCTTTAATTGCATCAGAAAAGCTGGCATCAGGCGACGGTGATGCTGGTTTTTATCGGGCTAAAATTGGCACGGCACGGTTTTTTGCAGAGCATGTGCTGGCGCAGGCAGATGGACTTCGGATTTCGATTGTCAGTGGTAGCGCGGGAGTGATGGCGTTAAATGAGGATCAGTTCTGATCTTTTGCGTTAAGTAAGTCCGCATAATCATTTATACGTCGTTGCTGCTTCTGGCCTTACAGTCATACTGTCTGCGTCGGGGGGCCTGATCTAAACAGTTATGCGGACTTACTTAGTGTCATGTGTTCGTCAAAAAAGCAGCCAATGGCTGCTTTTTTGTTTAATTCAGAGATTCGCCCTCAAGCATTACCCGTAAGAACCGCCGGTTAATATCAAGTCAAATGTACGTGCAATGGCGGCGATCAGGCCGGTTGCGCCTAATATCAACGTCAATACCAAGATAAGAGCGATCGGCCACGCGGTGTCTGATTTTTTACCTGAGTTGAGGTTATGTTTGGTGTCCCATTTTTCGTCTGGCATGAGTCCTGTGACCAGCGCTTCAAGGGTGGCGATCAGCGCAGAGATGAGCAAAAGTGCAAACAAGAAGAAATGTTGTTGTTCCGGCCACAAAATGAGGGCGAGTAAAGATAATGGCAAAGTCACAAAATGCAGCCAGCCCCACTTGTCTTTCGCGCCGTACAGATAAAATCGGTGAATGCCGATACTGCCGAATACGGTGGTGATGAAAGTGGTGAGCGTTTTATTTTTGTGTGGGGTAGTCATGAAAGTATTGGGGAGTATTGCTTTACGTTGTCAGTAAATCGGGTAGGGGCGGTAGCGTATAAGGCAAGCCCCAGGTAGACCTTGTTGGGCCTGGCTGCTAGCGAAGGCGTAGTGTAACGTAAGTATTGTTGCGCTAGTGATGGGAATTCTAATCAGCCGTGATAGGTTCTTTTCGAGAACTTTTAAAGGTGACAGGGGTAAAATAAATGTCTTATTTAAGTCGTCTGCTAATAGTTGACGTAGGTGCACAACAAGGTCAGATAGTTCGAGGTTGCAGGGCTAGCCTGACTTGCGTTATAATTTGCGGCTTTTTCCGTGCTCGACAACACTTTTTGGAATCATTATGGTCGTTATTCGTTTATCTCGTGGTGGCGCTAAGAAACGCCCGTTTTACAACATCGTAGTTACTGATTCACGCAATCGTCGTGACGGTCGCTTTATCGAGCGTCTGGGTTTCTATAATCCGGTTGCATCCGGTGCATCGGAAAGCTTCCGTATTGCCCAAGATCGCCTGACCCATTGGGAAGGCGTTGGCGCTCAAATGTCGCCAACTGTTGCTCGTCTGGTAAGCCAGGCTAGTAAAAAAGCTGCAGTGTAATTCTGTAGTGACAACTGCATTGTCAGGAGTCGCCACTAGCGTTGTGATTCCTGCAGATTTGATCATGGTCGGTTACATCACCGGTGCCTATGGTATTCAAGGATGGGTGCGGATTAAACCGTATTCCCCTGACGCTGATGCATTATTGAATGCCAAAAAATGGTGGCTTGGTAAGCCTGATGTGGCAGATTTGCAAGATGTGGATATGATGCAAGCCAAAAACCACAGTGGTGACATTGTGGCGCAATTGGTAGGTGTGGTTGGACGCGATGCTGCTGAGGCCCTAAAAGGTACAGCGGTGCATGTTCGCCGTAGCCATTTTCCTGCATTGGACGATGGTGAATTCTACTGGATCGATTTGATTGGTCTGGCGGTTGAAAACCTGCAAGGCGAACAATTGGGTATGGTTTCTGACTTGATGGACAATGGTGCCCATCCGATTTTGCGGATAGCGGTTCCTGTTGTATCTGGTCAAGATAAAACGGCACCGGAATTGTTAGTCCCTTTTGTTGATCAATTCGTCAAGACCATTGATCAGACGGCTAAAAAGATTACAGTTGATTGGAGTCTGGATTATTAGGCAACAATTCAGGCATCTGTTTTTTTGTCAGCATTTTTGCCAATTCCTCAGATTTGCGCTGCAAATAATTTCGGTAAAGAATAAAGCAGGTGGGCGTTATGCAATTTGATGTCGTCACACTGTTTCCAGAAATGTTTGCAGCACTAACGCAGTCGGGTATCACCAGGCGTGCGTTTGAGCAAAAAAAATGTGAATTGGCACTCTGGAATCCACGTGATTTCACTGTTGATAATCATCGCACCGTGGATGATCGACCTTACGGTGGCGGTCCCGGCATGGTCATGCTGGCGAAACCATTGGAAGCTGCGATTGATGCAGCTAAAAAACGCCAGCAAGAGCGAGGATCTTCTACTGCGCCGCGTGTAGTTTATTTGTCGCCGCAAGGTAAACCTCTCGACCATCAGCGTGTCATGCAGTTGAGTGCTGAGCCAGGTTTGGTGTTGCTGTGTGGACGCTACGAAGCCGTCGATCAACGACTCTTGGATCGTTGTGTGGATGAAGAAATCAGCCTTGGCGATTTTGTTTTGTCAGGTGGTGAGTTGCCAGCAATGGCACTCATGGATGCCATTATCAGACAATTGCCTGGTGTATTAAATGATGGTGCTTCAGCGGTTGAAGATAGTTTTGTCAACGGCTTGCTGGATTGTCCGCATTACACCAGACCAGAAGAATATGAGGGTGTGGCTGTACCTTCCGTATTAATGGGTGGGCATCATGCCGAGATTGAAAAATGGCGACGTCAACAGACGCTGCTGGCAACTGTGAATAAACGTCCGGATCTGATCTTAAAGGCACGCAAAAGCGGAAGCTTGACGGTCAGTGATGAAAAGTTTTTAAGTACTATTCACATTTAGCCACATAGTCGACAGACCCAGCTTTTCGCTCAATTGTCATCAGTTTGTAGTAAGCATGGTGTAAAACCATGATGTAGATGTAGTACCAAAGTAGTACAAAGCGACCAACCGGTCGCCTATGTTTAACCCCATCCTCTACCGAGCAGTGCACAGCACTAGTGTCAGCAAGATGGTATCCGGAGCTAAAAATGGATCTGATCCAACAACTTGAACAAGAAGAAATTGCCCGTTTAGGCAAAATCATCCCTGAATTCGCACCTGGCGATACTGTTATCGTTAGCGTCAATGTAGTCGAAGGTACGCGCAAGCGTGCTCAGGCTTACGAAGGCGTTGTGATTTCACGTCGTAACCGTGGTTTGAACTCTAACTTCATCGTCCGTAAGATTTCTTCCGGCGAAGGCGTTGAGCGTACATTCCAACTGTATTCACCATTGATCGCTTCGATCGAAGTCAAGCGTCGCGGTGATGTACGTCGCGCCAAACTTTACTATCTGCGTGAGCGTTCGGGTAAATCGGCACGTATCAAAGAAAAATTGCCACAACGTCGTAACGCAGTTAAAACAGCAGCGTAAGTATTACGAAGTCAGGCATGTGTACATAGAAAAAAGGACGCTATCAGGCGTCCTTTTTTCATATCTGGACAAGTAAGGCCGCCTAATTGTTTAGGCAACTGTGCGGCAAGGGGGGGCAACAACGCATAAACGATTATGTGGCCATACTTGCAAGCATATTGATGCAATACATTAGGAATATTGGTGAGATGATCATTTTAGTTTGATCGGATTTCTCTATTGGAGCACTATTAGAGTAACAATAGTGCCTTGCGACGTGCCACAGGAATAGTTTTGGTTAAACTCACTTTCGATCCCCTTATACTTCCGATTGATGCTGTCGCAGGTGAGTCAGCGCTCGCACCAGAGAGGATGAATGCTGATTGGTTACGCCAACGTTTCGCACAGCCACCTTTATGGCACCCCGAAGACATGGTGCAATTGCGCGGTCAGCCCAGGTCTGATACGCCAGTTGCCGCTGCGGTGTTGATTCCCTTTATCATGCACCCGACAGGGCCGACGATATTATTCACTCTGCGCACAGCACATCTGAGTGCGCACGCGGGTCAGGTAAGTTTTCCGGGTGGTCGTGCCGAGCCTGCAGACGTCTCAGCGATTGAGACTGCGCTACGTGAAGCCGAAGAAGAAATCGGTTTGCCGCGTAGCGAAGTAGAGGTAATCGGGACTTTGCCTGAATATTTCACCGGAACCGGATATCGCATTACACCAGTTGCAGGACTAATTCAGCCTCCAGCGTCGCTGCGTGCAGACCCTAACGAGGTAGCAGAGATTTTTGAAGTGCCGCTGGATTTTTTGATGGATGGTCTCAATCATCAGTTGCGTACTTTCGATTTGCCGGATGGCTATCGACGCACATTCTATGCGATGCCTTACGAGCAGTTTTTTATTTGGGGAGCGACGGCCGCGATGTTGCGTAATTTATTCCATCTTCTGCGTGCATAACGAGAATAAATGTCGTTAAATGTCCGGCGAAATTGATTCTGTCCCTCGCCTGCGTTATCGTATGGGTTATCGTATTGTTCATCAATAAAACAGGATTTGCTGACCCCTAAGGTTGATTAATGACGTTTCTCTCTATTTTGTTTGCATTGCTGATCGAACAACTAAAGCCGCTGCGTGCGGACAATCCCGTCTATACATGGGTCAAATATTTTGCACTCAGGATGGAGGCCTGGTTCAATGCCGGACAGGTTCGCCACGGTCGTCTTGGTTGGGTTTGTATGATGTTGGCATTGATGGTACCAACGGCATTGATCTATTGGCTATGTCTGCATATCGGTGCATGGGCGGCATTTATCTGGAACGTTGTTATTGTGTATTTGACGTTGGGATTTCGGCATTACAGCCACTATTTCACTTCTATTCAGTTGGCTCTAAATACGGGCGATGATGTAACGGCCCGCAGTTTATTGGCTGAGTGGACTAAGCAAGATACGACCGACATGGAAGTGAGCGAAATTTCACGCATTGCCGTTGAGAAAGCCTTAATCACGACGCATCGAAATGTATTTGGTGTGTTTTTCTGGTTTTTGATGCCGCTCGGACCTGCTTGCGCTGTGATGTATCGGGTTGCTGAATATTTGGCGCGTGCCTGGAATGAACCTGATCACATGAGAAATGAGGAGTTTGGTCGTTTTGCCGCGCAGGCTTTTTATTGGATAGACTGGATTCCGGCAAGACTGACTGCCGCTGCTTTTGCCGTAGTTGGCAATTTTGAGGATGCTATTTTTGCATGGCGTAATTTTGCTGACCGCTGGCAAACTGAAACCGATGGCATCATTCTTTCCTCCGGCGGCGGAGCGATGGGTATCCTGCTCGGAACACCAGACAAAAGCGCGAGTGCTTTTCTACCCATCGATGCGGCCACGGTCGATTCTACCGGTCTGGAGACAGAAAGCCCGCCTGGCGATGCTCCGACTCCACGCGCACTCCAAAGTACTGTCGGGTTGGTCTGGCGTGCCTTGTTACTGTGGATGTTCTTGTTATTACTTATTTCGGTAGCTGTCTGGTTGGGATAAACATGGTCACCATTATTGCTCCGCGATTTTGAAAGTCTTCTATAAGATATAATACGTAAGAATTAATCGCGACAATATAGTTTAATCACCCTCACACATAAAACCCTGGCTCTCATCTCACGAGGATGCTGAGCATATGTTTAGAGAATTATGCAGAACCGCCTCAGTGCGGGCAAGCTTCCCAGCCCACAGTAAAGGCCGCGACAGGTTTAATTAAGCGTGTTTCTGGAACAGTTTTGCGTAAGTCCAATTCTAAGCATCAAAGAAGAAATGAGCTGTCCGCATGGCCGAAATCACTGACCCCTCAAATGCGCCTGCCCGCATCGATTCGTGCTTGTCCGTGGTACTCGGCATAGAACTACTGAGTCGGAGAC
>NZ_JBRIIQ010000143.1:0-7121 GCF_052976905.1 Glaciimonas sp. GG7
CGGCCTTGTTTGCCGCGCATTTTTTTGCGCTGTTTGCGTGCCGCGTAAGCGTTGCCGTCCGGGTCGCGCTGACTGGCGATCCGTTGCGTTTGACTACGGCGCAGGTCTTGCGCGACTTTACGATTGACGCCTAGCCGTTGGGATGGCGTGAGTTTGGCGAGTAGCGCACCTGCCCATTCTTCTAGCGAAGATAAATCATCACTCATGCTGATGCCGCACCGGGTGTGGCCCATTCGGCGAGGAGGTTGTCGCCGTCGTACAGGGTCCAGAACGGATGGTCATAGTCTGGTGTCGGCTGCGACTCAGGACGGCTTTTGATATGCAGACGGCCTTGTTCGGCTTGGGTGACGATGATGCGTTCGGTGAGATCGATGATCAGCGAGAGATCAGCGCTTTCGTGATTATTAAAATCGACTTCGAAGCGTATGCCGGTTTTGCGTAACTCAGGGTTGGTGAGCAAATCGCTTTGATGGACTGCGATCCAGGCCAGTAGCGTGACCATCAGGGCGTTTTGGTCGGCGCTGTAATCGGTGATGATCAGGTTGAGTTTGTAGCGGTATTCAAACGAGAGCGAGCCTGTACCGCTAGCTACGATCTGGCCTTCGTCGACGAAGACATGGAGCTTGTCGGGGTTCTGTGTCAGGTCGGGATTGGCTGCGGCGAGGTGCGCTCTAAGGCTGTCGGGTTTTTTCATAATCAGCCTCTTGTTGGCAGGTGTGGATCATGTCGATTTGCGCGGCGCACTCGGCCCATGCGGCTTCGGTGCGTTCCAACATCAGGTTGAGCGCGCCGTTAGTTGTCGGCGCGCTTGCTGGCAGGATGCAGGGCGTCACTGGCGGACAGGCGTTGACGATAAGCCTCTGCGCCGGTGGTGGCGGGACGTTGGCGCAGCCGGGCAATAGCGTCAGGCAGAGCAGACTCGGCCCAATGACGGATAGCGATATTTTCATGGTGGAGTGTTTTGATTTGTTGTTCGCGTTGGGAGAGCGTGGCGGTGATGCTGGCGCGTTGGGCTTGCAAGGTGCCCAGCGCCTTTCTGTTTTTAGCGTCTGATTCTTTCAGCGTGTGGATGATGCTTGCGCTTTCGACAGACTGTTTTTCGGCGCGATCTGCACGTTCTTTTGCTGCGATCAGGTGGGTGTTTTGCAGGTAGAGCGTGGCGCCAAGGATGCCGATGATTAGTGTGGAGGTGAATATTTTAGTGATCATTTCCATAGCCCGATGCGTGTGCCTTTGCCGTCGATGGTCAGTACCTGGCGGCGGGGCTTGACCCCTTCGGCCGCAATACCGAGATGTACCCAGACTTTGGTCCCGGCGCGTTCATAAATCAGTTGATCGAATTGCAGATACGACTGATCGAGTTTCTGACAGATCGCCATCGGTGTGCCGAACGCGGGGGCGATAAAGTCGTTGGCGAGGCCGTGCAGATGGGCGCTGTTGCTTGCGCCGCCGACCGCACGATTGAGGACGGGACAGCGGTAACCGCTGGAAATGCTCATGGCAGCACCGTCTAGTTCTAACCGGACCAATTCATCGAAGCGTGCCAGACGGCGCAGGTTAGCGCTAATGTCGGGGGGTGGTGTGTTGTCAATGCCCAGTGTGCGGGCGGTGTTGCTATGGACTAATTCTTCCAACGTGAAGTGTGCAGTCAATGATTTCAATGGTTTCATAAATAAGTCTCCCTCAGAATATTGGCGACATTTCCTTTTGCGCGACGCACTAACACGCACAAGGTAAATGCGATGCCGGTTTGTGCCAGTGAGACGTGCGTGTTCCCGAGCAGGATTTCTATCGCACAGCTCCCCGTGAGCGCAATCAGCAACCACGCTATGGAGGAAAGGTCGATGCGGTAATTTGCCAGCCCACGCCGATAGCAGAGCAGTTGCATGCAGGTCGCGGCGTAACAGATTAAGGCGATGGCGGTAATGGATTGATGTACCAGATTAATCATGGGGGTCTCCCTTATATTTACCCTTATGTTCTCCCTTATGTTCACCCTTACGCAGCCAGTCCGGCAGCGCAATAGTTTTGATCAGATCGATGCCATGCAGGGTCAATGCGATGACCGCGGCAGAGGCGAAGAACGCCGCCACGCCGGTTTGTTTCAGCGCGGTGTTGTTGATGACTTCCGGGGCCGCGAGGTAGCCGATGGCTAATGAAATCAGCATATAAGCCAGCCGCTGCAATACGCGCAGATTCTTGCTGGACATCGCGACTAATGCGGCCCCGGCGAAAGCACCGATCAGGGCGTTGCCGTCTATCCCCGGAAAGACCGATGACAAGCCTATGCCTGCGGCAGCGGCGGAGATGAGGGAGGTGGTGCTGGGTTCGGCCATATTTTTTCTCGCTGGGGGTTATCGCTTATTCATCGCTGATTCATCGCTGATTAGTCCCAGAGATGGATGGTCTGGGTGCTGTTGGTGGGCGACGCTGCAAGCGCTGGCAATCTGATGAGCCGACCGTGCGCAATGATGGGGCCGAGGTCGGCTAGTCCGGGGTTGAGTTCCAGCGCGGCTTCGACGACGTTGGCGGTCGCACCCAGATGTCGCCAGCAGAGCAGGTCTAGCGTGTCGTGTTGTCGGGCGCGGACTAACATCAAATCAGCTCAACGGTCAGGTGCTGGCGTTGCAAGATGTCAGCAATTGCCCAGTGCGCATTGCGGCGTTGTTCACCGGGGGCATTGTCGAGATAGTCGATGGCTTTTTTGTCGGTGGCCGATGAGGCGGTGCTGTCGTAGTCGCGGTACTTTTCCAAGAGATCAGCTTTGGCGGTGCTGTAGACGGCGCCGCGGTAGTGGATGACTAGCTTGCTTTCGCGGTTGACCTTTTTAGCAGGGATGGCTTCGAGCGCGATGTAACCGGCGTCTAGCTGTTGGTCTTGCCATTGATCGAGTTCGGCGTTGACATGCAGGATCGCTTCGGCGACGGCCTGAATTAAGCGCGGGGTGGTGACCGTGCCGTCTAGCCGCATGGCGTCGCGCATGTGGTGCAGATCAATATTCGGGAACCAGCCGTCGTTATCGACGATGGCCGGGTCGGGTGTCCCGGGACTGGTGGCTGTTGGTGCTGCGGTGGCGATGAAGCTCATGGCATCTTTCTAATAAGACGGCGGTGGGCGGGTGTCACAGGGATTGGATTACTCCGCGCCTGATCGACCCGCGCCGCCGTGCGCCGTTGGGTGCGCGGTTTTACGGCTTGACCTTGGCTGCTTTTTTAAGGCGCAGGGTCAGGCGTTCTATGTCTTTTTTGACGCCGACCCGACTGTCTAATGCGAGGGCGCGCTCAAGGTGCGGTAAGGCTTGCTGCATGACGCTTTGATCGAGATCGTCGAAGTTGTTGTCGGCGGTGACGTTTTTACCGAGCAGTGAATAAGCCAGCGCTTTGTGGAGTTTGGCGCGGGCCTGATCGGGGGCGTCGCGGTTGTCGGTAAGGGCAATCACGGCTGGCAAGATCGTGCGGCCTGTCTCGGCGCTCATGGTGCCGGAAAGTGTGGCTTCGGCGAACTCATCCATGAGCAGAGTCGGGATGTCGCGGTTGTACTGGTCGGGCAACGTGAGTTTGTGGGTGATGGCGTAATCGGCTACTTGCACGGCGCGGGCATATTCGCCGACGTCGATGTACCAGACCAGCAAGGTGGTGAGGACGTCGTCCTGTCCGCCTTTCCCCGCGCTTAAGACCCCGGCGATCCAGTCTTGATAGTCCGGTAGCATTTCTGCCTTGAGGGCGATCTTTTGTTTGACGGACTGGATCTGTTTGAGGCGGCGGCGATCATCGGCGAGTTTGTAGAGCATCAGCTCGTAGGCGCTGCCGCCGGTGAGTTGGCCTTCTGCTGTGCTGGCGGCGGCTTTCGCGGCCAGCGTACGGGCTTTGTGCCGCAAAGCGGGGGAAAGGTTGGACATGGTTATGCTTTCGCTGCGGCTTCTTTAACCAACTCAATGTTTTCGATCAAAGCACCGAGGCCGAAGTCTTCGATCACGTAGGCGTCATTCGACGATTCGTAGTTCTCGATGCGGTCGCGCTTGACGTTGTCTTCTACGCGGCGACGGCGTGCCGATTCTTGCCAGTAGATCGAGAGATTATCGAAGCGTGTAATCAGAATCGCGTTATCGGGAAAGTACGGGACGCTGATCGCTTGCAGGCCACCGAGGCGCTTCTGGCTGATGACGATGTCGGCGGCGAGGGTTTCGGTCGGTGCTTGATTGGTATTGATTAACGGGAAGTATTTGTCGTGCATCAGCGTGCGTCCGACGATGGCGACTAAGCCATTATCTTTCTGGTACCAAGGGTCGAGCAGGTTAATTGCGTCATAGACTGCGGCGTCCAGATTGACGTAATCGCCGCCAGTGCCGACCATGATTTTGCCGGGCGTATTACCTTCTTTCATGACGCGTTCCGGTGCTTGACGGCGCATGTGTTCCAGCCAGCCGATATTCACATCTTGCAGCATTGGATGCTTGGCGATATCGGTGTCGGCGGCGATGCTGACACCGTTAAAACCGATGACCATCCGGTCCAGCGCCTGACGCGTCAGAATGGCGTTGGCGATGCGGCTTTGAAAGTCGGGAAATTTAGCCCATGCATCTAGCGTCACATAGCGAATATGGGTGTCGAAATTGGTTTTTTCGCAGCGGTATTTATGGCCGTCTAGCGTACTCAGATCGCGAGTTTCGCGGTCTTTGTTGGCGGTGTCGGTACGACTGGCGACGGGGCCAGAGATGCCGAGGCCGAGCTTTTCGCCTTCTTGTTCTGTGACGCCGATGATGTTGATTTTGCTGAGGAATTCGCTGGACTCCTGCATTTTGGTTTCCAGCTTTTGCTGGATGCTGGGGGCGACCGAAAAGGTGGCGGCGGCACTGGCGGTGTCGTTGAGTTGTTGCAGGCGGACGGTGTAGTTGTCAAAGGCGATGCGGGTAGGTTTTTTCATGTTCGATGCTCCTGGATGATTGCAAATGGGGAATGGCTGGATCGGCGTGTGCTTTAGAACTCGGTCTGCTCCATGCCGTTGCCGCCGGTGGCCGGTGGTCGTACTGACGGGTTGCCATCCTGCTTCTCCATCTGTTCCTGGAAGGCCGAAAAGGCGGTTGTAGAGGTGCGCAGATCGGCTTCTAACTTGTCGATGCGTTGTTGTGCAGCGGCGAAATCATGGGCGAATTTTTCGGACGTTCCGCTCACGTGGCTAGCTACGGCTTCGAGCGCTTCTTTGATGTCTGCGAATTGGGCGGAGTCGCCGCTTTCCTTTTGCGAGAAGCGTTTCAGAATGTTTTTAACGGTGCTGGAGAATTTACTTTCTTGCGGCTCTGGCTCGATGATCTCTTCAAATTCCAGTGTTACTTCGACGGCTTCAGAGAAGACGTTGTCGGCATGCTGTTTGCGTGCTGCGAACGGATTAAGCATGCTGGTGGAGGCGAATGTGAGCATGTTGGTACCGAGGCTGGCCGGGCTATCGGTGACGCCGAGGCCGACCAGATAGGCTTCGTTAGTGCCTGCAAAATTAGGTTTTATTTCGATGCTGGTATAGATTTTTTGGCGCTCTTTGTTCATCGCAATCAGCGAGGGCGTCGGGTCGATCTGAGCGAACAATGCGAGCTTGGTAGCACCGTCGAGCACAATCTCTTCGGCCTTGATGGCGGTGACATCACCGTAGGCACGGAACGGACTATCGGGCAGCGCGCTGCGGATATGCTCCATCCAGATACGTGCGCCGTATTTTTCCGGATTAAAGGATTTTGCCATTTGCGCAATTTGCTGGCGGGTGATCTCACGTCCGTCGGTAGTTGCACCTTCGATGGCGACGCGGAAAAATTTCGATGTAGTAGTCATGGTGTGCGCTTTCGGCTGGGCGAAGGGTCGGGGTCGGGGTCGGGTTCGGAATAGCGCAATGGTCAACGACAGCGCCTGACGATTCAACGCGCAGAGGGTTGCTATCGGGCTTACTGGCTTTCTGCTGCAAGCGTTGCGCGCGCGTGGGCTCTACGCTTGCGGCATGTCTGAAACATCCCCCCTCCCACTTGCTGAAGTTGATCATCCAACGGATCAAACCGCTGACCCGCGCCGTGTCGCTAAATTTTTGTATTGGCAAGGTTGGCGGATTTCTTCTGTTGCCAACTATCTGAAATTGAAGCGCTCGACCGTGGAAAGCTGGAAGCAGCGCGACGGCTGGGACACCGCGCCGGTGCTGGAAAAGGTCGAGGCGGCGCTGGATGCGCGGCTGGTGCAATTGATCGGCAAAGACCTTAAAACCGGTGGCGATTTTAAAGAGATCGATTTGCTGATGCGGCAAGTGGTACAGACCGCCCGCGTGCGCCGCTATGAAGCGCCGGGCGGGAATGAGGTCGATCTGAATCCTAAGCTGGCGAATCGAAACGCGGGGCCGAAAAAGAAACCGTCACGCAATGAATTCAGTGACGAGCAGCGTATCCAGTTGCTTGATGCGTTTCAGGATTCGTTGTTTGATTATCAGAAGGTCTGGCATCGGAATGGACATCAGCGCACGCGGGTGATTTTGAAATCACGCCAGATCGGGGCGACCTGGTATTTTGCGCGGGAGGCGCTGGCGGATGCGATTGAGACCGGGCGTAATCAGATTTTTTTGTCGGCCTCGAAAGCGCAGGCGCATGTGTTTAAGCAGTACATCATCCAGTTTGCGCGGGAGGCGGCGAATGTCGAATTAACTGGCGATCCGATCATTCTGCCGAATGGTGCGCATTTATATTTTCTGGGGACCAATGCGCGCACGGCGCAGGGCTATCACGGTAATTTTTATTTTGATGAGTTTTTCTGGACGCATAACTTTGCTGAGTTGAACAAGGTGGCGTCTGGCATGGCGCTGCATAAGCAGTGGCGCAAAACCTACTTCTCGACACCATCGTCGATTACGCATCAGGCGTATCCGTTCTGGACTGGCGACGCCTTTAATAAACGGCGCACTAAAGCGGATCAGGTCGATATTGATATTACGCATAAACGCCTCTGTCCCGGCTTCACCGGCGAGGACAAAATCTGGCGGCAGATCGTGACGATTCTGGACGCCGAGCGCGGTGGCTGCAATCTGTTTGATATCGACGAACTGCGCAATTTTGAGTACAGCCCGGATCAGTTCGACAACCTCTTAATGTGCAATTT